>SOKS01000185.1 GCA_004375725.1 Dehalococcoidia bacterium
TGGATTCTTGATACCGATTATTCTATTGTTCGCAAATATACGCGCTATCTCAGGGAATATGGTTATCCGACGTTAATTTTAATAGATAAAGAGCAATATATCAGAGAAGTCACTGGTTATAATGATGTCCGTTCACTAGACGATAAAATAGATGAAGCATCAAAATGAGATGGCGACAAGTATTTGCCGAACAAACTTAAAGAATAAAACGACCATTATGCTGGCTTAATTTTAGAAGGAAGGAGACAAGAGTTGCACAAAAAAATAGTCATAGGTACACTGTTAATTTTCATAACTTTGAGCACCGTTGCCTGCAGTGGCAACAATTCACAAGACGCTACACCGATAAAGGCTACCTGGGTCACCGCGCAGATAACTGGTGATACCGCATCTATTCCGGCAAGTGAGGTCGCGAATAACAGGCTAGTCCACTTCAAGTTAGCTACACCAGGTGGCGACATAGCCTTCATGGCTTACGACCTGGAAGAAAAGACCCATGTGCGGTCCAACATTTGTCCACCCTGTCGGTCTATGGGTTTTTCACTCGAAGGTGATACCCTGGTGTGCGATACCTGCGCGACCACGTTCGAGACAATGACCGGTGAGGGAATTGAAGGGGCATGCGTTGATTTTCCCAAAGCGCCAGTCTCATATCAACTCGTTGATGGCAATATAGTAATGGCTGGAGGTGACCTCATAGCCGCACACCAGAATACCCTTAGCCCTGGATTACCTTAATTACTACAAACTCCCTCACCTTAGTTGCTGTAATATTATGAGGCCACCTATCATGCTGATAATCTTAAACCACGGACACAGGACCTTGCGAATGTGAAGACTATCGGATGAGCGTTATAGAGATATAGCTAAAATGGTGCCCCCAAAGCACTCTATAATCACTCTGGGTGCTTCCAGGAATCGTGCCTGATTCAATCTTAGTATGAATGCCCACCGACCGGAACTATAGATATAAGGCATATTTTCTCAAAAAATAGGTACTTATACCACTTGCATCTACGTTACTAATCCGACTATACTGTTATAGATTTTTATAGATTTTTATAGTTTTAAGCAGTTTCGGGTAATCCCGGCAGTCCAGTTAAAAACTGGCCGTTATCTCCCTCGTAGCCCGCAGTTACTCAAAGGAGGGCCCTTTTGACCGAAGAGTCTTTAATTAGCATCAGTGAAGCAAGTCAAATACTGGGAGTTAGTGAGGCGGCCCTTCGTCAGTGGACCGGTGAGGGGAAAATAAAAGCTTTCATTACACCCGGTGGCCACCGCCGCTATTCAAAGGTAGAGTTGAAGAAGTTCATGGGTTCACATCTGAAGATGCTCGGCATTAAGGACCTGGTTGTCGAGCTAGAGGAAACTGCCCGGCGGCACCGAGAAATTGCCCGGTCATCGCTTAAAAATATGGCCTGGTATGGCCGGCTCGGTGAAGAAGCACAAGAGCATCTGGCAGACCTCGGTCGGCGGCTGCTTAATCTGATTATAAAATACATCACCGAGCCTTCCTGCCGGGAAGAAACCATCCGGCTTGTCCGCGATGTCGGTCATGACCACGGGGAAACGCTGGCCACGCTGGAGCTTCCGCTTACTGATTCCGTTGCGGCTTTTCTACTGCACCGTGACCCGATTATGAATGCCGCAACACATTTGATGCGAAAAAGGGAAGCCTTCACCGGACGCGTTGTCGAGGCAATTCCGTTGGCCGCCCACATTATGGATGAAGCCCTGATCGCTCTGGTGGCAGCCCATCAACAGCGCCGCAATGGAACTAGGGGAAGGATTGAAGGAGGTACTGCCGGGTGATATCTATAACGCGCTTGCTCTGCGACGCAGTAGGGCCAGGCGACCATCTCCGTTATGAGAAAAAGGATGTCTCACGGCCGGTGGTAGTCTGGAATTGCACCCGGCAATGTAATTTGAGTTGTATCCATTGCTACGCCAATGCCGATAGCCAGAGGTCTCCAGAAGAAATGGACACTACGGCAGGGAAAGTTTTCATCAGTGACCTGGCTGATTTTGGCGTACCGGTCATTCTGTTCTCTGGAGGCGAACCACTGCTCAGGAAAGACCTCTTCCCACTGGCAAGTCTGGCGCGAGAGCTGGGAATAAGAGTAGCCCTTTCCACCAATGGCACGCTGATTACCGACCAGGTAGCCAGAGAAATTAAGGAGATTGATTTTGCTGAGGTGGGAATAAGCCTGGACGGTATTGGAACTAACAATGACCACTTCCGTGGTCGGGACGGTGCGTTTGAGGCCGCGCTTGCCGGCATCAGGAACTGTGTTGCCCGGGGCTTGAGAGTCTCGTTACGGCTGACCATAACTCGCTTCAACTACCAGGAAATCCCGGCTATTTTCCGGTTGGTAGAGGCTGAAGGCATCGACCGTGTCTGCTTCTATCACCTTGCTTATTCGGGGCGGGGCGGCAACCTGCAAAAGGAAGACATTACTCACGCCCAGACCAGGTCGGTGGTAGACACGATTTGCGAACATACCCTGGACCTGTACCGGCGTGGTCTGAGCAAGGAAATCCTCACCGTGGGCAATCACGCTGACGGCGTTTACCTCTATCTTAAGCTGAGAGAATACGACCCGCAGCGTGCCGATAGAGCCCTCAAGTTACTGCAGGCAAATGGCGGCAATAACTCAGGCATCAAAATCGGCGCCGTTGATGACCGGGGGAATGTTCATCCCGACCAGTTCTGGTGGCATTATTCGCTGGGCAATGTTCGCCAGAGGAAATTCGGTGATATCTGGACGGATACTTCTGAGCCGCTGCTGATGGGCTTGAAAAATCGCAAAAGTTTACTCAAGGGCCGCTGTGCCCGATGCCAGTATCTTGACCTCTGTAACGGCAGCCTGCGGGTGCGCGCCGAGGCAGTATTTGGTGATGTCTGGGCGGAAGACCCGGCCTGTTATTTAACTGACACGGAGATTGGTATCGGCTCATGACGACTGAAATAGAAAGCAGTCCAAAACAAGGAGAACTGCTCACTCCCAGATTGCATCTGGTCGCCTGGGAACTGACCCGGAGCTGTAACCTGTTTTGCGCCCATTGCCGTGGGTCGGCTGCCCCCGGTTCATATGAGGGCGAATTATCAACCGAGGAGTGCTTTCGCCTCATTGACCAGATACTGGAAGTGGGCCACCCAATTATCATCTTAACCGGCGGCGAGCCACTGGTCCGCCCTGACGTTCTGACAATCGCCAGATACGCGGTAAATAAAGAGTTAAGGGTGGTCATGGGTACTAATGGCACCTTAATTACGGAAGAAATGGCCGCGAAGCTGAAGGAAGTGCCCATATCACGCCTCGGGATAAGCCTGGACTTTCCCGTGGCCGAGCTTCAGGACGATTTTCGTGGCCAGGCTGGCGCCTTTTCCGCCGCCATGACCGGTATTACTAACGCCCGCCGGGCCGGAATTGAGGTCCAGATTAACAGCACCATCACCAAATTGAACGTAAACTATCTCGACGAACTGCTGGCGCTGGCGCTTGAAGCCGGGGCGGTTGCCTTTCACCCGTTTATGCTGGTACCGACCGGCCGGGGCAAGGGGCTGGCATCAGTAGAACTACCACCGGAACAATATGAGCAGACGCTGCACTGGATATATGATAAACAGGTTGAGCTGGGCGACCGGATGTTTTTCAAGCCTACTGATGCCCCGCACTACCTGCGAGTGGTGAAGCAGAGACAAGAACAAGACCAGCGAGCGAAACCGGAGCCGACCGGCGGTCACCACCCGGCGAATACCGTCACCCGCGGTTGTCTGGCGGGTATTGGCTTCTGCTTTGTCTCTCACCAGGGAAAGGTGAAAGGTTGTGGCTACCTTGACGTGGAGGCCGGTGACATCAGAAAAGAAAGCTTTGGTCAGGTCTGGTCGAATTCACCTCTGTTTCTCAAGCTAAGAGACCTTTCCAATCTCAAGGGAAAATGTGGCGCTTGCGAATATAAAAAAATATGTGGCGGTTGCCGGGCGAGGGCCTATGAGGCCACCGGCGACTACCTTGAGGCTGAGCCTTACTGCATCTACGAACCCGTGGCGCAGCGAAGAGTTGCCACCGGATAAGAAGATTATGATGCGTTTGAATGGTATTGACCAGAAGTTGCTTAATCTGCTTCAGGCAAAATTTCCGTTAACCGGGGCGCCTTATGCTGACCTGGGACTGAGCCTGGGCATTGCTGAACAAGAGGCTATCCGGCGGATTGAACAATTGAAGGCAAAGGGTTTTATTCGTCAGATTGGCCCGGTTTTTAACGCCGCAAGCCTCGGCTACCGGACTACGCTGGTGGCGATGAGGGTGGCGGAGGCCAGGTTGGATAAAGCTGCCGAAATCATCCGCAATCATCCGGGAGTCAGCCATGCCTATGAAAGAGACCACCACTTCAATCTCTGGTTTACCCTGGCGGTTCCCGCCACGATTGAAATGGAAGCTGAATTGCAGCGTTTGGCCGGACCGATTAAAGCTGAATCAATCTTTACCTTGCCGGCACTGAGGTTATTCAAGCTACGCGCCTATTTTGGCTCGGATGGAGGCGGGCAGTCGATAATGGATACTGAAGCATCCGGCGGCATTATTCCTCAAGAAGCCCGACTCTCCCCTGCCGACAGGCGCGTAATCAATGAGCTGCAACAGGACCTGCCACTGGTCCCCCGACCCTTTGCCGGGATGCCGGTAAAGTTAGGCATGGATGGGGAAAAGTTTCTGGCCCAATGCCAGTCTCTTTTGTCACGCGGCGTTATGCGGCGCTTTGGCGCGGCCGTAAATCACCGAAAAGCCGGTTTTGCCGCCAACGCCATGACCTGCTGGGCCGCACCCCCGGAGAAGGTAGTGGCGGCCGGTCAGAAGCTGGCGTCATGGCGCGAAGTAAGCCACTGCTACGAAAGAAAGACAAACCCGCTCTGGCGATACAACCTTTTTGCCATGATTCACGCTCACACCGAAGAAGCGTGCCGGGAAATAGCCGCTAAAGTATCCGCGCAAACCGGCCTTACTGATTACGTAATGCTTTTCAGTACGAGAGAATTTAAGAAGACGAGGGTCAAATATCTGGTATGAAAAGAGAAGACCAGGTGCCTGCCTACTACCCGGTTTTTTTGAATATAAGCGGGCGGAAATGCGTCGTGGTTGGTGGCGGTCAGGTCGCCCTGCGCAAGGTGAAGGCGTTACTTGAGCATGGCGCTGATGTTGAAGTCATCAGTCCAGACCTCTGCCCGGAGCTGGTTCAGCTTGCCGGGAGCGGAGAAATACGAGTTCTCGCCAGAGAATACCGGGCAGGCGACTTAAAAAAAGCCTTTGTGGCTATCGCGGCTACCGGTGATACTGGGGTTAACCAGCGAGTGGTGGCGGAAGCTCGAAAGGGTGCCGTTCTGGTCAACGTGGTGGATGATGCCGAAAACTCCGATTTCATTGTCCCTTCCTACCTGCGCCGCGGTGAGGTTACCGTTGCTGTCTCTACTTCTGGCCGGAGTCCAGCCTTAGCCCGGAAAATCCGTACCCGGCTGGAGAAAGAACTCGGCGATGAGTATGCCTCGCTCACTCACCTCATCGGTGAGGTTCGCGCTGAAGTGAAACGGGAAGGGATGAAGGTTGATGGCGACCGCTGGCAGAAAGCCCTGGACCTCGACCTGCTTCTTGAGTTACTAAGCAGAGGAGACGAGGCAGAAGCCAAGGCCATCCTGCTCAGCAATCTAAAAAAGCAAGAGTAACGATTAAGGCAGTCAATTGAGATGCAGATAAGTCTGGTAGGGATAAATCATCGTACGGCACCGGTGGCCGTCCGGGAAAAGGTGGCCATCAGGGCGGGAAATCTTGGCGATTTCCTGGAGTTGTTTCGCTCTCATGTCTCCCAGGGAGTAATCCTGTCCACCTGTAACCGCACTGAGGTTTATACCGTTACCAATAACGGTATCCAGGCCAGGGAATTAAGCCTCAATTTCTTGCAGACTCACCTGGATATCCCGGATGCCACTCTGCATCGATATACCTACGCCCTTGAGGGTGAGGCCGCGGTTGAGCACCTGTTCCGTATTACCTGCGGGCTCGACTCAATGATTGTCGGCGAGTATGAGGTTCTGGGGCAGGTAAGGCAAGCCCTGGAAGTTGCCGAGAAAGCAAAGATGGTCAGGCTGCCACTGCGCCACCTGTTCCAGGATGCCATCAGAACCGGCCGTCGGGTTCGTGAAGAAACCGGAATCAGCCGGAATGCCTTCTCGGTAAGTTCAGTAGCCGTGGACCTGGCTGCCAGGAGCATTGGTGACCTGGCAAGCTGCAAAATGCTGGTCATCGGTGCTGGCGAAGCGGGGAGGCTGGCGGCGAAAGCAGCCAAGGACAGAGGCGTCTCCCAAGTCATCATTGCCAGCCGTACCCGGGAGAGAGCTTCAACTCTCGCGGCGGCATTGGGCGGGCTGCCCATCAGCATGAATGAACTGGCAGGAGAGCTGAACACCTGTAATCTGGTGGTCGCCTGTGCCAACGCTCCTCACTGGCTGCTGGATGAGAGTCACGTGGAGACTGCCATGAAGCACCGTCCTGAACTCCCTCTGGTGATAATTGATATTGCCGTACCCCGGAATGTGGCGCCAGCAGTGGCGCAAATAAAAAATGTTTTCCTGTACAACATAGACAACCTTACCAAGGTTTCAAAACAAAACCAGAAGCAGCGAAAAGAAGAGATTGAGAGGGCTGTCAAAATTATCGCGGCGGAGATGGCTGAATTTAACGCCTGGTGGCGAGCTCTTGAGGTCAGGCCTGTAATCACTGCCCTGATGAAACAGGCTGAGGATATACGCAGTGCCCAACTGAACAAAACACTGAAGAAATTGCGTCCTCTGTCTGATGAAGAGCAAGCTAACCTGGCCGCGATGACCAAGTCGATTGTGACCAGAATCCTCCAGAACCCGATAAGGCACCTCAAGGAAAGCACCAATACTGACGGAGAGCATGCTGAAATAATAAACGAGCTTTTCCGACTGGATATGGAGTCGTAAGGTGAAGGGAAGAATCGTCGTCGGTTCACGGGGCAGCAGGCTCGCCATGATTCAGGCAGAGTCAGTGGTGGCCCAAATCAGAGAGGCAAATCCTCATATTGAGGTTGTCGTCAATAAAATAATAACCGGAGGCGACCGTGACCGCCATATCCAGCTCGACCATATGTCCAGCATTGGCGTTTTTATCAAGGAGCTGGAGGAAGCTTTGCTCAGCGGCCGGATTGATCTGGCAGTGCACAGCCTCAAGGATATGCCGACGGAGATTCCCCCGGAGCTGGCCCTGGTGGCAGTAACGGAAAGACTCGACCCCCGAGACGTGCTCATCTCCGGAGGACAGAAACTGGCTGAGCTTGCTTCCGGCTCCAGGATAGGCACCGGCAGCCTGAGACGAGCCGTTCAGCTTGGCATCTGCCGTCCTGACCTGGAGGTATGTAACATCAGAGGGAACGTGGATACCCGTCTGCGCAAGGTTGCCGATGGTGAGTTTGCCGGTGTAATACTGGCGGCAGCGGCGATGCAACGCCTTGGCTGGGAAGAGAAAATAAGTGAATACCTGCCACTGGATTATTTCCTGCCGGCAGTGGGTCAGGGGGCACTGGCCATAGAGACACGCTCGGATGATAAAGAGCTTGCCGAAACCGCTGCTCTCCTCAACCACCGGCCTACCTGGCAGAACATCACTGCCGAGCGTGCTTTTCTCAGCGCCCTGGGCGGCGGTTGCCGGGCGCCGATTGCTGCCCTGGGAACGGTAAACGGCAGCACATTGAAGCTGGAGGGAATGGTTGCCGAGGTCAGAGGGAAGAAGGTATTACGCAGTTCAGAAGAAGGGAGTGCCACCACGCCACAAAAACTGGGAGAGAAGCTGGCGCAAAAATTGCTCGCAATGGGGGCAGCCGAATTTATGGCTGAGGCAAAGAAAGATGAAAACGGGTAAGGTCTATTTGGTGGGGGCGGGGCCCGGCGACCCTGGCCTGATTTCACTCAAGGGACTTGAGTGCCTCAAGAAAGCTGACACCATCATTTATGACCGCCTGCTTGATGAAGGCCTCCTTGATTCAGCGCCTCCAGAGGCAGAGAGGATATATGTGGGTAAGACCGCGGGGAAGCATACCAGGCCGCAGGCTGAGATAAACCGCCTGCTGGTAACCAGAGCCAGGGAAGGTAAGACGGTAGTGCGACTCAAGGGTGGTGACCCGTTTGTCCTGGGGCGGGGCGGCGAGGAAGCCGAGGTTTTAGTGCAGAACGGCCTGTATTTTGAGGTGGTGCCAGGGATAACCTCGGCGGTAGCAGTACCAGCTTATGCCGGTATCCCGGTCACTCATCGAGGGCTGGCGTCATCCTTTGCCGTCATCACCGGACATGAAGACCCCGGCAAGGACAGCTCAAGCATTAATTGGGAAAAGCTGGCTACCGGAGTGGACACTTTAGTCTTTCTTATGGGTATGAAAAACCTGCCGCAAATAGTGACCAGGTTAATTGAGCATGGCAGACCACCGGACACGCCCGTAGCCGTGATTAAAGATGGCACCAATCCAGAGCAAAAAACGGTCATGGGCAGCCTCAGGGATATTGTAGCCGAGGTGAAGAAGCATCGCCTTACCCCCCCGGCGGTTATTATCGTCGGGGAGGTGGCCAGGCTCAGGGAAAAGCTACGCTGGTTTGATAACCGCCCTCTGTTTGGCAAAAGAATCCTGGTTACCAGGGCACGCCACCAGGCAAGCGCCCTGAGCCAGCTTCTCGCCGAACGAGGTGCCCGGCCAATTGAGTTACCGGTAATTGCCATCCAGGCGGTAGCTGACACCGATGACCTGGACCAGGCTATTTCGAATCTGAAACGCTATCACTGGATAATCTTTACCAGCGTCAACGGCGTAGCCGCCTTCTGGCAACGGTTATACGAATTAAAGCTGGACAGTCGTGCCCTCAGTATGCTCAAAATTGGCGTCATCGGACCGGCCACGGCTCAAGCCCTGGAAGCCAAGGGAATAATGCCAGATTATATTCCCGAAGTTTATACCGGCGAAGGCATCATCGCCGGACTCAAAAAGCAAAATATCAACGGGCAGCGTTTTTTGCTGCCCCGGGCCGACATAGCGGATAAAGAGCTGGTTCAGGGAATTGGCCAGCTTGGTGCTGAAGTGCACGAGATAGCTATTTACCATACCGTCCCGGCAACTGAAACCATCGCTCAAGCCAAACAAATGCTGCTGGCAGGTGAAATCGACGTTATTACATTCACCAGTTCTTCAACGGTGACCAATCTGGTGGCAGCGTTTTCCGGAGAGCCGCCGACGATAAACAGCGCCAAAATTGCCTGCATCGGCCCTAAAACAGCGGAAACCGCGGCCAGGGCCGGGCTGAAAGTGGCTATTATGGCCAGAGAGCAGACTATACCCGGCCTGGTAGCCACCATAGAAGAGTATTTTAAAAAGGAGATTTAGATGGCAGTTTTTCCTCAGTTGCGCCTGCGCCGTCTGCGCCGGTCAGCGCCATTAAGGGCCTTAATCCGGGAAAACCGGGTTGACGTTGGCGACCTCATTTACCCGATGTTCATTGCGGAAGGCAGGGGCCTAAAACAGGAAATAACTTCAATGCCCGGCATCTTCCGCTACTCGCCAGACCAGCTGTCGCGAGAGATAGAAGAGGTGGCGAGCCTGAAAATCCCCGCCGTTCTCCTCTTCGGCATCCCGGAAGACAAGGATGAAACTGGCTCCTCAGCCTATCGCCCGGAAGGAGTTATCCCGCAAGCGATACGCGCCATCAAGAAGTCCGCCCCCGAAATGCTAGTGATAACTGATGTCTGCCTCTGCGAGTACACCAGTCACGGTCACTGCGGCATAGTAGTCAACGGACAGGTAGATAATGACCGGACTTTACCATTGCTGGCCAAAATGGCCATATTGCACGTTGCAGCCGGGGCTGATATCGTTGCGCCTTCGGACATGATGGATGGTCGGGTAAAAGCAGTTCGAGAGGTGCTGGACGAAAAGGGATTTCAACATATCCCCATCCTCTCTTATGCTGCCAAGTACGCCTCAGCATACTACGGGCCATTCCGGGAGGCCGCGGGATCAGTCCCACAGTTTGGCGACCGCCGTGCCTACCAGATGGACCCACCCAACGTGCGAGAAGCTTTACGGGAGGTAGAGCAAGACATTGCCGAGGGCGCCGACATCATCATGGTCAAACCGGCCCTGGCCTATCTGGACGTAATCCGGCAGGTACGTGATACCTTTAATTATCCCCTGGCTGCCTACAACGTCAGCGGAGAGTATGCCATGGTGAAGGCAGCCGCCCAGCGCGGTTGGCTGGATGAACAGAGCGTGGTTTTGGAAACTCTCACCGCCATCAAACGAGCCGGAGCGGATATCATACTGACCTATCACGCCAAGGACGCTGCCCGATGGCTACGAATAACATAAGGAGGCCTTCATGAATTTTGCACGTTCCCAAAAACTTTTCCAGGAAGCTCAAAATTATTTGCCGGGTGGTGTTGATAGCCCGGTGCGCGCTTTCAAAGCCGTAGGTGGTACACCGCCGTTCATAGCTAGAGGTAAAGGCTCGCGAATCTATGATGAGGACGGCAACGAGTTCATTGACTATGTCTGCTCCTGGGGACCATTAATTCTGGGGCATTCCCATCCGCAGGTAGTTGACGCGCTGAAACGGGCGGCAGAGCGGGGTACCAGCTTCGGCGCCCCAACCGAACTGGAGATAACACTGGCCAAAATGATTGCCTCCGCTGTGCCCTCAATTGAGATGATTCGTTTTGTTAACTCGGGTACAGAAGCCACCATGACGGCACTGCGCCTGGCGAGGGCCTTTACCGGCAGGGATAAGATAGTTAAATTCGCCGGTGGCTACCACGGCCATGCCGATGGATTGCTGGTGAAAGGAGGCTCGGGGCTGGCCACTTTAAGCTTGCCTGACTCTCCCGGCGTGCCGACCAGTTACGCCCAGAATACACTGGTAGCACCCTACAACAATGCTGAGGCCGTAGCCGGGTTATTTCAACAGTACCCTGAAGAGATTGCCGCAGTCATCGTGGAGCCGGTGGCGGCCAATATAGGCGTGGTGCCGCCCCAACCCGGTTTTCTGGATAACCTGCGTAGCCTGACCAGCCGCTCCGGTGCTCTCCTCATTTTTGATGAGGTTATCAGCGGCTTCAGGGTAGCTTACGGAGGAGCACAGGCCATATATGGGATCACGCCTGACTTAACCTGCCTGGGCAAGGTTATTGGCGGCGGACTACCGGTAGGTGCCTATGGAGGCAAAAGAGAGATTATGAAGATGATGGCACCAACCGGCCCGGTTTATCAGGCGGGTACACTGTCTGGAAACCCTCTGGCGATGACAGCCGGGATTGAGACCCTGAAGGTCTTAAGTCAGCCCGGGGTCTATGAACAATTAGAAAGCACCGCTTCTCGTCTTGAGAAAGGCATCGCCAGGGTAGTTGGCTCCTTGAATTTAAAGTTAAACATTTCCCGTTTCGCCTCACTGCTCACCGTCTTTTTCACGGATAACGCGGCATTTGATTACGAATCAGTATCGAAAGCAGACACGAAGCTTTTTGGTCGATTCTTCCAGCAACTCCTAGCCGAGGGGATATACTGGCCACCATCACAGTTTGAGGCGGCGTTTATTTCTATGGCTCATAGCGATGAGGATATCGACTTCACCATTGGGGCGATTGAGAAGGCATTAAACCGGCTGGAAGTTTAGTGGAAAATGCCTTGCAGATTTGGACCATAGCGCAGGTGGGCCTTTGATACCCCCGATTTGCTGGCGCTTCGAGCTCCTGGCTGATAATCAGGTGTTACCTTTCCTCGTTT
>SOKS01000140.1 GCA_004375725.1 Dehalococcoidia bacterium
GGTCTCGGCGAGATGACCCCCGAGCAGCTATGGGAAACGACGATGAACCCCGACACCCGCACCCTGCTTTCGGTTAACGTGGAGGATGCTGCCAATGCCGACCATATCTTCCACGTGCTGATGGGCAGTGAAGTCCCGCCCCGTAAAGCGTTTATCCAGGCACACGCCAGGGACGCAAATCTGGATATCTAAAGCAAAGAGGCCCTACTTCCCCTGAATTATGGCGAAGAATTCCGCCCGGGTGGCGGCCTTTCGCTTGAAAATACCCCTGATGGCGGAGGTAATTACGTTACTGCCCGGTTTCTTGATGCCGCGCATAATCATGCACAGGTGCTCCGCCCGAAGAACCACCGCCACTCCTTCCGGCTTGATGGCATCCATGATGGCATCGGCAATCTCGGTGGTCATCCTCTCCTGAAGCTGGGGTCGCCTGGAGGTGATCTCCACCACGCGGGCCAGTTTGCTGATGCCGATGATTCGGCCCTCTTCGTTGGGGATGTAGCCGATGTGGGCCACGCCGTAGAAGGGCAGCAGATGGTGCTCGCACATGGAGTAAAACGGGATATCCCGCAGCACCACCATCTCGCGGTGACCGATTTCAAACCCGACCTTCAGCTCCTCCCTCGGGTCCTGTGACATACCGCCGAATAGCTCGGCATACATCTCGGCGACGCGTTCCGGCGTGCCCGCCAGGCCCTCGCGCTTCGGGTCCTCCCCAATGGCTTCAATAATATCATTTATCGCGTTTCTGATTTTGGCCTCGTCAAACATCATCGCCTCCTGAAACCTGGCGTTATCCCCAGCCCAGTGCCTTCTCCACCTCCGTAATATCGGCCGGTGACTTGAGAAAAGGCGGGGCGTCTTTCAAAGCGGCATCGGTATCCTTCAAGCCGGTGCCCGTAATCACGCAGGCAATCCTTTTCTTTGAGAAATCCCATCCCTGCCGGGAAAGCTTGATCAGTCCGGCCACGGAGGCCGCCGATGCCGGCTCGCCAAATACACCAGCCTTAGTGGCGAGGAGTTTTTGCGCGTCCATGATTTCCGCATCGCTGACCATGTCAATCAGGCCGCCGGATTCATCACGCGCGGCGGTCGCTTTCTGCCAGCTCGCCGGATTGCCGATGCGTATCGCCGTGGCCACCGTTTCCGGCTCCTCAATCGGGTGGTCGTGGACGATGGGTGCGGCACCTTCCGCCTGGAAGCCCATCATCGTTGGTTTTTGGCTCGCCTTCCCCAGTTCATGGTATTCCTTAAAACCCTTCCAGTAGGCCGTGATATTACCGGCATTGCCTACGGGAATGAACAGGTAGTCAGGGGCATCGCCCAGTACATCGATGATTTCAAAAGAAGCCGTCTTCTGCCCCTCGATTCGGTATGGGTTCAGTGAGTTCACCAGGGTAACCGGGTGCTTGTCGGTGAGCTCGCGAACAATCTGCAACGCCTGGTCGAAATTGCCGTCTATGGTCAGGATTTTGGCACCGTAGACAATCGCCTGCGCCAGCTTGCCGAGTGCGATTTTTCCCTCAGGCACGACGATAATCGCGGTAAGGTCGCAGCAGGCGGCGTAGGCGGCAGCGGAGGCGCTGGTATTGCCGGTGGAAGCGCACATGATGGCCTGGCTCTTCTCTTCCAGCGCCTTGGCCACGGCCACGACCATGCCTCTGTCCTTGAATGAACCGGTGGGATTGCACCCTTCCAGTTTGAGGTAGAGCTCCCCGCAGCCGATTTCCCTCGCCAGCTGGTCGCATCTGACCAGAGGGGTATCACCCTCTCCCAGAGAAAAGAGCGGCGTTTTGGGAGTGATGGGGAGGAGGTCTTTGTATTTGTAGAGGACGCCTGTTTTCACCATCGGACTGAACACCTGATTTGATTATTGATTTAAATGTGTTCCACGCGGATGAAGTTACTTATTTCCTTGAGCACCTCGAGCTGTTCAATTTGATGCAAAGCCTGACGCATCGCTTTTTCTGAAGCTGGGTGGGTCGTCAGGACAATTTCCGCTGTCTGGGCAACGTCGTCGGCTTCCTTCTGAATTGCCGAGGCGATGCTGATCATGTTATCGCCCAGTATCCTGGAAATCTGGGCCAGCACACCGGGACGGTCGGCACAGTTCATCCGGAGGTAGTACCGGGTTTCAATCTCATCCATGGGCTTGATTTTCTTTCCTGAATCCGGTTGCCACTTCAGCCGGTTGCCCACGTGAAAGGTGATATCCTGCGCCGAGGCCACAACATCGGCGACCACAGCACTGCTGGTAGCCAGCGGACCGGCGCCCTGCCCGTAGAAAAGCACCTTGCCGATAAGGTCGCCTTCCACCAGGATGCCATTGTAGACGCCATCGACCTTGGCCAGAAGTGAGTCCTCCGGGATGAGGACCGGATGTACCCGGGCTTCAATCGAGTTATCAACGCGTTTGGCGATGGCGAGGAGCTTGATGGCGAAGCCTAATTCCCGCGCATAGCGGAAATCCCGACTGCCAATGCGGGAAATACCTTCCCGATAAATGTCTTCCGGCTTGACCACGGCCTGAAAAGCCAGCGAGGCCATGATGGCCAGCTTGTAATTGGCGTCGATGCCCTCGATATCATTAACCGGATTGGCCTCGGCGTAACCCAGGTCCTGGGCGCTCTTCAACGCTACCGGGAAGTCTATGCCCTCGCGCGCCATGCGGGTGAGGATGTAATTGGTCGTCCCGTTGATGATGGCGTAGATACCGGTTATATCATTGGCCACCAGGTCGTACTGGAACGGCGCAATCAGCGGAATGCCGCCGCCAACACTGGCCTCATAGCGCAGCCCGACTCCGTACTGCTGGGCCAGGGCCTGCAATTCGGCGCCGTGCTTGGCAATGACTTCCTTGTTCGAAGTTACCACGTACCGGCCGCTGGTGATTGCCCGCTTCAGGTATTCCCGGGCCGGGTTCTCGCCACCGATTGCCTCAATTATAATATCGATTTCGGGCTCGTTGAAAAACGCATCGACATCTGTGGTTAGCAGGTCTGCGGGCAGTTCTTGAGCCAGTGGCCTCTCCAGGTCGACGGGCAGCACCTTTATCTTGCGCAGGGCCAGGGAACAACCAGCCTGCTCGGCGAGCATGTCAGCTTTTTCCGTCAGGACCTTGGCTACCTGCCCGCCAATTATTCCCAGCCCCATCATACCGATGCCAATGCTTTTCTTTTTCATGCCACCTCATACCTCGCGGCTGGTTCTAGCCTCTCATTGCCTGTTCAATCGCCCAGGATTTTTTCTCCGCATCAAGGTAGTTTACGATTTCATTGTCCTCGTCGTCTACAACTGAAGCCACCCACTCATCCAGGGCTTTTTCTTTCAGGTAGTTCCTGTATGCCGTATCAATGCGCCGGTCAGTATCTTCTTCCAGGACTTCTATCAGCCAGTAGCCGCCCTTGGTTATTATCGTTTCATCACGGATCGGTTCGCTTATCACTCCTATTTCTGTATCCGGGTTATAGACATACTCATCAACCAGCGGATTCATCTCGCCCGGTGATACCAGCCATTCCCCTTCGTTTTCTTCAACGCCTTTCACCTGGGAGTTTTCCACTGCCAGGGAACCCCACTCCGCACCGGCTTCCAGTCGACTTTTAATACGTAGCGCCTCTCCTTCGCTGCCCAGCAGCATTATCAGGACATGCGCTTCTTCTTCCTCTTCATCTCTCTCCAGGACCTTTACCAGCCAGTACCCGACGAATTTATCTGCTTCCTCATCATATATTGGCCGGCTCAAGTCACCCACGTCATGTTCGAATATAACGTCGACAATTGAGGCTGGCAGCATATCTAGCAAAATAGCCTTAGGAACCCAGCCAAAGCCCCCACCTTTATTTCTGGAAAACGGTTCCAGGCTCATCTCTGCCGCCAGCTCGCTAAAGTCATCACCGCGTACCAGTTTGCTCCTGACGTCCAGGGCCTGTGGCGAGCTCTCCAGCATCATCGCCATAACCCGCCTCTGTTCGGCAAACAGTGGCACCTGCGGGTCAAAATGCACATCCAGCAAACGCTCTATCAATAACTGGTGTCTGACCAGATCACGATAGACCTCTTTATCCGGCAGGTCGTTTTCTTTAAGTAGATTTTTCACTTCTTCATCGGTAACACTGATCCCAAGTTCCAGGGCACCCTGCCTGATGAGTTCATTGCGCGGTATATTTTGCAGTACGCTATCGGCAACATATGAAACGTCTGGTGTTTGATTATAAGAGCCTTCAATTTTTAGCATCTCTACGTAATAATCCATGGTGAACTCAGTGTCATTAACCTTGATGACCGTCTCGCGTAGCGGTTTATACTGGCCGAGATACCAGCCAACGATCACAATAGCGAATGCCGAAACGATGACAAAGATGCCCGTCATCAGAATCAGGCGCTGTCGTTTTTTCTGCTGCTCCCAGCGTGAAATCTGGTGGGGCGTTAATATGCGCTGCGGTTTCTCCCGTTTCTTCTTGGCCAAATTTATCCCCTTCTTTACATCACATTGGTAAAATACTCTTATATTTATAACCCAAAAGCACTATCTTTTCAAATGAGAACCGGGACCTGTTTTTACGAGTACCTGCCTCAGCGATGCAATATATATGACCGAATAACATATTTTAACAAATCTGTAACGGGATTTTAATTGATATTTAACCTCAATCAGTTAATATGGGAATAGTTATGCGGACAGATGGTATCATAATCCTTTGAAGGTAGCATTGGCAATTACCAGTCGAAGACCTGCACCTGACTTACTTGACATTTTACGTCTGGAAAATTAATATTGTTTATGTAAATCAAATTGGAAATAGTCTAGGAAACAACGGGGGGATGGTACGGCATGTTTAGATTGCGCGGGCGGAAGCGCGAGGCAAAAGAGACAGGCAGCAGGTCACCGGAAGAAAGCCAGGGAGTTGAGGTTGTTGAGGATAAAGGCGACGGGGAACGGCTGGGTGAACTGATGAATGACCTTGTGGAGGAGCGAAACGCTTCGTCTTCGGCTTCAGTCCGTTCCATTATCAAGGCGGCAATTAACAGTGCCGAGCAGATTGTTGATAATGTGAAAACACGGGTGGCGGCAGAGGCCCAGCAAGAGGCGGAGAAGATCATTGCTGAAGCCGAAAAAGAGGCGGAAAAGATAAAACGAGGCAAGACGCCAGCCCATGCTGTAGAAGAAGCGGTTGCCGTGGAAGAGGAAGAGGCCGTTGCTATGAGAGAGGAAGAGCCGGTTACCGTGAAAGAGGAAGCGCCGGTTCAGCTTCAGGAGGAAATTGTGGCGCCGGCGGCGGAAGAAACGGCACCGCAGGATGAGGAGCCCGCGGCTGTGGAGCCGGTGGCTGAAAAGGGGGAGCCGGAAAAGGCTGGCAAGCAAGAACAGAAAGCGCCAAAGAAGGAATCTGAAATAATTGTGACCAAAGAGGAAAGCCAATCGCTGTACACCGGCGAGGTTGAGTTAACCATCGGGGTGCCGGTTGAGCCGACAATGGTAGCCAATTTGTATAGCTACCTGCAGACCTCACCCGAAATAAAATTTGTCCGCACCACAGGTTCCTGGAACAGGGGGAGCACCATAACCATAGTGCTGGATAAACCGATCCCGTTGATTTCTGTGCTCGCTGCCAAGTTGCCTTTGGCGAATGTTGTGCCGGAACGACCCGTAGGAAGCGGGCACGTGAAGGATAGAAGGGGAATGCGAAAAATTAACATTTCATTGAAGGATAAATAATCGTTCCATCATAGGCAGGGCGAGTACCGGGTGGAGAGAAATCTGGGTTTCAGGTCCGGGCTAGTCTGGGGGGAAGAGAAATGGAAGTACCGACGAAAAGCGTAAAGAGAGACATCCTCAATATTCTGGTAGAAGCTGGAATCATCAAAGACGAACAATTACAGCGCGTCCAGGAACTGCAGCAAAAGACGGGCGACCGGATAGAACACATCCTGCTACAGCAGCGAATGGTCACCCAGCAGCAACTGGCCTTTTTTATTGGCCTGCAGCTGGGAATACCATTCATCAACTTGAGAAGAGAAGGCATAAAGACCGATGCGATAAAATTGATCCCTGAATCTGTAGCCAGGAAATATGGCGTAATCCCGGTGGAGGAAAAAGACGGGGCCATTGTGGTCGCTATGGAAGACCCCAAGGACATCGAGGCGATTGAAGACCTGGCCGCGATAACCATGAAAAGAATTGAGCCGGTAATCGGCACGGCTCAGGACATTCAGGAAATGAGCGATCTCAACTACCGCATCGGTGGCGAGCTTGAGGAACAGCTGAGTCAGATTCCCACGCGGTATCGCGGCAGTGCCGGACTGAGAGAGGCACGGGTTTCGCCGGAAGCAATCGCGCAAGCCCCGGTAGTGCGTGCCATTGACCTGCTGATAAAACAGGCGGTACGGGACCGGGCCTCGGATGTGCATGTCGAACCACAGGAAGACAGGTTGCGCGTTAGATACCGGATTGACGGCATTCTGGCCGAAGTAATGGCCCTACCGCTCAGCGTGCATGCGCCGCTGCTTTCCCGTGTGAAAATCATGGCCTCGTTGAACATCGCCGAGCGCCGTCGCCCTCAGGATGGCCAGATCACCTTTGATATGGGTGACCGTGAGGTGGATATCCGCGTGGCCACTTCCAACACGATATACGGTGAAATGGCGGTGCTGAGAATACTTGACAAGACCTTTGCCTTCATGCCATTGCCGGAAATCGGTTTCCTGCCGGAAACGCTGGAGCGATACATGAGGATGCTGAAGGCGCCCTTTGGCATGATACTGATAAGCGGTCCGACCGGTTCCGGTAAAACGACCACGCAGTACGCCTCGGTAAACACGATGGACTCCGTGGGGCGCAAAATTATCACCATTGAAGACCCGGTGGAATACCATTTTTCCAATATCAATCAGATGCAGGTGAATCCGACGGCAGGCGTCACCTTTGCCACCGGACTGAGAGCCACGATGCGGCTTGACCCTGATGTGATACTGGTCGGTGAGATACGTGATGCCGAGACGGCCCAGATATCCACCCAGGCAGCCCTTACCGGCCACCTGGTGTTATCCTCAGTCCATGCCAATGATACCATAAGCACCGTCATCCGGATGATTGACCTTGGCATTGAGCCGTTCCTCATTTCCTCGGCGCTGATTGGTGTCATTGCCCAGAGAATGGTTCGCCGCGTCTGCCCCTACTGTTCGCGTCCAGCCGAAGTAGCCCCGGACGAGCGGGAAGCTTATGAAGAGGAAATGGGTGAAAAACGCTCTGAATTCATTATTGGCGCCGGCTGTAATTTCTGCGCTGGCACGGGTTATCTGGGGCGAACTGGCATCTTTGAAGTGTTAATAGTCAATGAGGCCATCCGCAGGATCATTGTCAAAGGCGCCGATTCCGATGAGATGCGCCAACAAGCCAAAAGTGATGGGATGGGCTCCCTGTGGCATGATGGGATGCTGAAAGTTAAAGAGGGAACTACCACTCCGTTCGAGGTCCTGCGTAACGTATTCTCAATTGGCTAAAGGGGGAACAATGGCGGGGACGATTGAGACGCCCAGAAAACAGAAAGATATTACCTTCCGCTACGTAGCTTCCACCAGACAAGGTAATCTGGTAAAAGGCAATATCAAGGCGCCAAGCGAGATTGCCGCAGAGCGCCTTCTCATCGAAAAGGGGTACATTCCGGAGCATGTTGAAGTCAAACCTTCAATGTTCAGCCTGGAAGAGGCATTTCCCACCCTCTTCCAGGTAAAGTCCCGTGATGTTATCGTTTTCTCACGTCAGCTGGCCACATTGCTGCGCTCGGGCATTTCACTGCTGCCATCGCTGGAAATCCTGCGGGAACAGGTGGCCAGTAGCCGCGCTTTCAGGAGCATTTTATCCAGCATTGTAAATGATATTCGTTCCGGTGGTTCGTTCTCACAGGCCATAAAAAAGCAACCCAAGGCTTTCAGCGAGATTTACTGCCGCACCATTGCCGTTGGCGAAGAGACAGGTAATCTGGACACGGTACTCCACCAGATGGCGGATTATATGGAACAGCAGACAGGAATGGCTCAGAAGGTAAAAAAAGCACTGACCTACCCGATAATGGTCATGGGAGTCGGTGTCGTCGTGGTTATCATGATGATTACCGTGGTGATGCCCCAGATGCTCGGCATGTTTACCGCGATGAATGTGGAACTGCCATTACCCACCCGAATTCTCATCGCGGTTACTAATTTCGCTCAAGATTATACCCTTTATATTCTCGTCGCCGGTTCGGTCGGCTTTGCGGTAATACTCTGGATGGTAAAAAGGCCGTCCGGAAGGCGGATATTAGACCGTCTACGTATCAGCATGCCGATTATCGGACCTCCGGCTCTCATGTCAGAACTGGGACGCTTTGCCAGAACACTCTCCGTGATGATCAGCGCCGGGCTCAAACTGCAGGAAACAATGGAGTTGCTGCCACAGGCGACCACCAATATTGTCTTTCGTGATGCCTTGAACAAGGTCAACGAGCGGTTGCTCCTCGGCGAAGGATTATCCGCGCCGATGACCCGAATCGGCCTGTTTCCGCCGCTGCTCGTGCAGATGGTTGCCGTGGGAGAGGAAAGTAACACTCTCGACTTTACCATGGGGGTGGTGGCTGATTTCTTTGAAACAGCCGCGGAAGAAAAAACAACCGCTATGGTGGGCATGATAGGACCCGTTAGCACCATCGGCATAGCCCTGATGGTCGGCTTCATTGCCATGTCCGTTATCATGCCGATGTACGCACTCACCGGCGCCATCGGTGATTGACAGAAGGCAGTTCACCTATTACACTGGTGGCAGAATTTGGACCTTGTGTGACTTCAAAAGCTGAAAAATGGTGAGGGTGAAAATGCCCAGAGCTCGCTGAAGAGAGAGGCACCGGGGTCGCTTTTTCACTCATTCAAACAATTCCTAGTAGTATAGCAGGTAATTAAGGGAGTATAATAATCTCAAGCCTATATCCACACTAACCGGGCGATAGGAGGAACAGATTGAGCCAGGAGACAACGCCTGAGCTGGCAAGGGAAGAAATAAAGCGGGAAGCTGTCCAGAGGGCGAGGGAGAGGGCCAGAATTGCCAGATGGGATCTTGATGTGGCGGTATTTCTCTTTGCCGTACTGATCATCGTGATCATCCTGCTATTTCAAGACATTGGCATTGGGATTGTAGCGCCAGTAGCCATCTTTGGCCTGGTAATGGTCTGGATAGTTGGCTGGAGGCGTGGCCGGCAGTTATATCAGAGCTTCTACAATGAAGAGTTTGTCCGGTTAGAACGGGAATTAAAAACGGAAGAAGAGAAAGAAAAGAAAGAGAAGAGAATAGAAAAGACCATAGAAGAAACGGTTGAAGAGACGGTACAGCGGGCATTGCGCGAGAGGTTGAAATAATCAGGCATATTATTTAGCCTGTAATTTAGGGTCGGATATTTAGTGGAGGCATGGTAGAACGGGGAGCAGGGTAGAATGCAGGAATTACTGACCAGAATACGTCGCGTCGGTTTTATGGTTGTAATCGGTGTCTGCGTCATTATTTATATTGGGCTCGGCATTGTTTACATGCAGCAGGGGCCAAAACAGAAGGACCTTGAAGATAAAATTGAAAAGACTATGGCGGTGGTAAAAAAGCCTTTACCGAGCATGGAGCAGTTGCAGGCTAAATATGACGCCGTGAACGCGGCTCTGGAACCAATGGAGACGCCTGAGGTTCTGAAGGTAATTGTTGGTATCGCCAGAGAAAGCGGCATTGATGTCAATCCGGAAAGCGGCAAGTTTTACATTCCTCCGGCCAGTGGCTCCAAGCAGAAGGAAATGACTCAGCGTACCTACAGTGTTTTATCTTTTGATAATATCAGAGCACAGGGTGATTTTGATACCGTGATGAATTTTATATCCAATTTTGACGCCGGCAGTACGCTGGAAACCATGATTGTCAGGAAAGTGGACCTTTCGTGGGTACAGATCAGCTTTGAGGAAGAAGAGGTGATGCGAAGAGCCGAATTCCGTGCGGTAATGCAGGCGGTGGCTGATATGATGAAAGACAACAATCTTGATGAGATTCCCAACCCGATAAATTTTGAGGGGGGAGTTGCGGTGAATGAATTGACCGCCTTTCCCGATGCTATTACTACAGCGGAGGGAAAGAAGTATACCGGAACAGGGACACCATCAGATGGTTATATACTCTATGAGCACGATCGAATTACAGCTGATAACACTTCCGATTATCAGACAGTGAACTATATTGACAAACCCGTTACTGAATATTATTACACCTGTCAGGCAGATGGCACCGTCCGGCAGTTTGATGGACCTGAGATGGAAACGGCAACCGAGTATTATGGCAGCGAGGAGATTGTATTTGAGACTGTTGCCAAGTTAGCCGTTGACCTGTATACCATACATGAAAAAGGGTAACTGGCCTGGCAGCACTGCATTGAGGAGTGATTGATTTTGGCGGAACAGAAAAAGGAAGCAAAATCTCAAAACGTCCTGGCTATTAACCTGGGCACCGCGATTAGAAAGCTCTCAGAGGCGTTGCAGAGAGTGCTGGCGCGGCTGGTATCGGGCAATGTGGTTACCATTGACATCAGCCAGACTGGCGTCAGGATTATGGAGACGCGGGGCGGGGTGGTCAGAAGTTGGGCTGATGCCTCATTTAAGCCGGAAGAGGTGCAGACGGCCGCTCCAATGGGCGGGCATGCCCTGGGTACCATGGTCAGGCAACTGATGAATTCAAGTGGCATTAAAGCCAAGAGTGTCATCGTCAGCATAAGTGGTAGGTATACCGTTAGCCGTCTGATACCCGTGTCCAACCTGCCGCCGGCACCAACGCTCGATGAATCG
Source organism: Dehalococcoidia bacterium (assembly GCA_004375725.1). GTDB lineage: Bacteria > Chloroflexota > Dehalococcoidia > Dehalococcoidales > RBG-16-60-22 > E44-bin89. The sequence goes on from SOKS01000140.1 coordinate 10,843, forward strand.
GTAAATGACATTGGTTCGACGATAATGCCCGTTCCCGCGGACGACCGCTACTTTTTCTGGCAGGCAGTCAATACCAGCGAGGGAGAGCGGCAGGTATTCATCACTGGTGTACCCAGATACATCATGGATGACCAGATAAAAGCCCTTAAAACTGTGGGTATCAACCCCCAAATCATCGAGCTCAAGGCGATGGCGCTGGCAAGAGTCGTGAATAAAGAGCAGGCTCTGATTTTCAATATAGAGCCCACTAATTACGACATTATCATCGTGGTTAAAGGTGTTCCCGAAGTCGTGCATTCACTGGCCTGGCGGCGGGATAACATGAGCCTCGAAGACGCGGCAGAATATCTGGCCACAAACCTTGAGATGACGGTTGATTTTTACAACAGTAACCATCTTGATACGCCATTCGATACCACCAACCCACTTTACATCACCGGGGAAATGTCTGTGGAGCCGGAAATGATGGAGAAGCTGCAGGACAGGCTGGGGTTTAATATTGAACAACTGACACCGCCGCTGGAGTGCCCCGCTTTCTTGCCGATATCCCAGTACGCGGTGAATATCGGGCTTGCCATGCGTAAGGAAATACCCATGCGTGATAGCAATGGCGGAGCCGGCTTTTTCCCGCTCGATATGAATCTTCTTCCCCAGGCCTATCAGCCCTGGCGCCCCACGGCCAACCATATCTATGCCGCCGTTATCCTCATAGCCGCCATTACTCTCATCTTCCCATTAATGGAGGCCACTGGTGAGGTCATGGGCAAGACGGTTGTTTTAGAGCAGGAGTCCGCGGTACTCGATAACCAGCTGGCGCTTATGAAAGTGGAAATAGAGAGACGTGAGCCAATGCAGAAAGCTGTCGGCGAGTACAATACACTTGTCACCAGAGAGGGGAGTTTCAGCGAGGACATCAGGGTGATTATGAAAGAGGCGGAGAAATTAGATGTTGCGGTGAGTGCCATCTCGCA
>SOKS01000114.1 GCA_004375725.1 Dehalococcoidia bacterium
AAATCAATCCTCCACCGGAACGTAGATTTCACCTGAGAGCGGGTAAATCACCTCCAGAAAAACGGTAATCGACTTCTGGCCTTCATCTTCCTCGGCAGTGTTGCGGAAGAGCAAATTATAGGTATCGCTCTGGGCTTGACCTGCGGTGAAAGAGAAACGGGTCGCTGAATCTGAGCGATATAGCTGCGTTTTACCTGTGATGCGAAAATCGCAGGTATCGCCTCTTTCCAGATAGAAAAAGCCGTCTACCTTGTCACCATCAGAAAGCTTGAGCAGTATGGCCACCTCTTCCCCGGCCCCCACCCTGAAGCTTATCTGTTTCATCTGCCATGCGGAGCCAAGCTCTACTGACTTCTCTATCTTGAGATTGGCCTGGGATGAAGATGTGGACACACCCCGAGTTAATTCAGATATTTCGGCACAGCCAAGAAGGGGGAGGAGAAGGGAGAGCAAAAAGATGGCGACGATAACCTTTTTTCGCATCGCTCAGACCTCACTTATCTATGTCCCGTTGCCCCATTATACACCGAACCGGTTGGGAAGAGAATAGCCTGTAAATCGTTTTGCTTGACGGATTTGTACTGATGAAATTAGACTTATGGTATCACGATGTGATTTGAATTGCTGGCCATGAGGAGGCTTTAGATGAAACCACAGGTGCCGGTTATTTCAGTAAAAGGAAAGCCTTTCGAACGGGGCAAGCAGTACGGTTCTCAGGCGCAAGCCCTGGTACGAAAAAACTTGGAGCTATATTTTGACCTGTGGGGCTCATTGTGGGGTGCCAAGCGCCCTGAAGTGCTGAAGCATTGTTCCAGTCTGGTTCCGGTTATCGGTGAATACGATGCCGAGATACTGGAAGAGCTGCAGGGAATCGCCAAAGGGTCTGAACTGTCCCTTGAGGAAATAGTGGCGCTGAACGCCCGGTATGAGATGGTTTTTGCCCAGAGCGCGGTGGCTGAGGCTGGTGGCGGCTGCACCTCGATAGCCGCCATGCCCACAGTGACCAGGAACGGCCACACCATTCTGGGGCAGAACTGGGATTACAAGGAAAGGTTCCAGGGGCAGAGTGTCATCCTGGAGGTGGAGCCGGAAGGCAGGCCCAATATTGTTATGCACGCTGAAGCTGGCACCGTGGCCCACAAGGGTATGAACTCGGCGGGGTTAGGGATATGTCTCAATGCGCTGGTGTCCAGCCGGGACAAGTTTGAGGCAACCATACCTTTCCTGATTGTGGGGCGTGCCATCCTTAATGCGGATAGCTTCAGCCGGGCGGTGAAAGCCGTGCTGAATGCCAGAGTGACGGTATCGTTTAATTTCCTCATCGCTCACCGCGATGGCGAGGCGATAGACCTGGAAGTATCACCGATAGACGTCGGCTTTCTGCATCCCGATGAAGGCATTCTCACCCACAGCAATCACTTTATCGCGTTAAACAACCGACCCGATATGGTAGATGTGTTCAAGGCCACCGCCCCGGATACCCTGTTTCGCGCCGAGCGAGCACGGCACCTTATCGAGTTGGAACGGGGAAAGATAGATGTCGGCAGCTTCCAGCGTGTGTTCCGCGACCATTTCAGCTACCCCAATTCCATCTGCCGGCATGTTGACACCAGGGAAGAGGCGCCCCGGCACCTGGCCACGCTTTCTTCGGCCATCATGGACCTGACGGCGCGCACCTTTTATTTAACCGAAGGTACGCCGTGCCAGAATGAATACTACAGGGTCGCGCCGAAATGCCTGTGGCAGGACTGAGGCGTATCAGGTCAGGCGGACGTAGCGCTAAGCTTTTTCGACGAGCTGGCCAGCTTTGGCCTTGGCGACGAGCTCATCTTCACGCTTCACGTCTTCCAGTGTCTTGGCTTTGACCTCGGGTGGTGGAGTTTCCAGCCCGTATTTCCACTTGAGAAAACGCAGCCCGGTGATGGGATAGATGGCCGCGATAAGCACGTCCCCGATGTCTTTGCTGATATCTTTGACCAGTTCCCGCGCCGCGTCCAGCTCTGGCTCGAGCATGTCCGCTGGCCGGCAGGTGATTGGCTCCTGGCCTTTCTTGTAGAACTTGAGGACCGTTTTCTGTATCTCGGGGTCTATCTTCGCCGGGGGTTTGCCGTAGAGACCGTAGCAGTAATCCATCACCTGCGTTGAGACCAGCTTGTAGCGACCGGCAAGCACGTTCTGTACCGCCTGCACGCCGACTATCTGGCTGGTAGGGGTGACCAGCGGCGGGTAGCCAAGTTCCTCTCTTACCTTGGGCAATTCCCGGTAAACGTCATCAAGCCGGTCTATGGCATTCGACTGCCTGAGCTGGGACACCAGGTTGGAAATCATGCCGCCGGGAGTCTGGTGCACGAGGACGTTGGTGTCAACTACTGAAACACGTGTGGTGTTCAAGAAGTCGCGATACTTCGGCGCGATAGATTCAAGATAATCGCCAATCTTGAGCATCTGCGCCAGGTCCAGGCCGGGGTCGCGTGGCGTTCCCCGCAGGGCAGCGATGAGCGGTTCCACCGCCGGGTGTGAGGTGCGCAGGGCGAAAGGTGCCACGCAGGTGTCAATCACGTCCACGCCAGCTTCCGCTGCCTTGTACATGGACATTGAAGCCATGCCGCTGGTATAGTGCGTGTGCAGGTGAATGGGCACCTTGACCGTTTTCTTCAGGGCGGAAACGAGCGTGTAAGCGTCATCAGGGGCGATAAGCCCGGCCATGTCCTTGATGCAGATGCTGTCGGCACCCATTTTTTCCAGGATGCGGGCTTTTTCCAGGTAATAATCAAGGGTAAACACCGAGCCGCCCATTTTGGGCTCGATGAGGGAATAACAGATGGAAAGCTGGGCATGTTTGCCGCATTTCTTCACTGCTTTGCAGGAGGTCTCCAGGTTGCGCTCATCGTTAAGGGCGTCGAAGATGCGGAAGATGTCAATGCCACAGTCCGCGGCGTGCTTGACGAAGGCCTCCACCACGTCATCGGCGTAGTTGCGATAACCAACCAGGTTCTGGCCGCGGAGAAGCATTTGCAGGGGGGTATCAGGCATTAGCTTCTTCAGGGCACGTGGTCTCTCCCACGGGTCTTCATTCAAAAAGCGACAGGCCACATCAAAAGTGGCGCCACCCCAGACCTCCATGGAGTAAAACCCAGCCTTGTTCATCTCTTCCGCAATTGGCAGCATATCCTCGGTCCGCATGCGGGTGGCATAGTTGGACTGATGCCCATCGCGCAAAGTCAAATCGGTGATTTTCAGAGGGTTCTTGT
>SOKS01000161.1 GCA_004375725.1 Dehalococcoidia bacterium
TCAACAGCCAGAAACCGTATCGTATTGACGCAGAGTTCATCAAGCTTGGAACTGCTCATGCTTTGCCATTACAACCACCAAGCTGACGGAACGCCGGTGGTTTTCTGCCATTCTACACTGATGGACACTCTTTTTCAATTGGAGAAAAAGAACCCAGACAAAAAGGATACCGATGCCCCGGAGTTCATTGAGAAACAATAAGAAGCCAATCTGAGGTCGGCGAGGTTAATGTTCTTCCTCGCCCCACTTCTGCATGATTTCTTTCAGGCGTTGCGCCAGTTTGGGATTGTCACGCAGGCGGGTAATAAAGACGGGGCAGCTTTCAAGCAAAGAGTTTTGAGCGGCAGTGGCCATACTGGATAAAAGATTCTGCATGCCCAGGTCAGCCGGTTGGGAAACATTTATTCCCGGCGCGGACTCCAGCTGCCGGCGTATGTCTTCGGCGGTGAAACGCATTGGCATCACGCAGGCCTTGTACCAGGGACATTCCTTGCACTGGACTATCCCATAAGCTTCATTCAAAACATCGTTCATTTTCAACCCCCATTCTTCATTATAGCAACTACGGCATGATTTTGGCCAACTTCGATTCTATCTCTCCCGTCCCGAAAAACGCACCAACTTTAATATCTCGTATTACACCATCGGCATCAATAAAGAACGTGGCCGGTATGCCACGTATATTATAAGAGAGAGGAACCTTATTACCGGGTGCCAGCAATACCGGGAAAGTGTAGCCGGCGTCATCAATAAACTCTTTCACCTTGGCCGGGTCTTCCTGAAGGTTCACCGCCAGCAGCACCAGCCCTTTGCTCGTCCATTGCTCGTACACCTCTTGCAATAATGGCATCTCTATACGGCAGGGGCCACACCAGCTGGCCCAGAAATTGAGCAGCACCGGTTCACCGCGAAAGTCACTGAGCGACACCTCCTGCCCATCCAGCCCTTCTAGCTTGAAGTCCGGTGCCAGCTTGCCTATCTCCGGCCCTGAGTCCAGCTTACCTATCTCCGGCCCTGAATTCGAGCAACCGGGCAATAATATGCCTGAGAATGCCACACAAACAACCAGCACAATCGTGGTTATCTTCAATACCCTCTTCATAACAACCTCCGCAAATAACTTTACGCCGCGAGCGTGGAGAACCAGCTTATTTGACCGGTCAGGACCAGAACCCCGATAGTTATCAGGAGCAGGCCGCTTACCACGTGAATTATCCTGGTATAACGCTGTATTCGCCGTAATAATGGTAAAAGAGAGTCAAACGCCAGTCCTATGACCAGGAACGGAAGCCCCAGGCCCAGAGAATAAATTGCCAGAAGGTAGGCCCCATGCCAGGCAGTTGCCGTATTTAAGGCAATCGCCAGAATACCACCAAGTATCGGGCCCACGCAGGCGGTCCAGACAAGAGAGAAGGAAGCCCCGATGAGGAAGGAGCGGAGATAGCCGGTGGTATTCCCCAGCGACGGGCTCAAGCGTTTTTCATAATTGAGCCATGGTATTTTCAATGCCGCCAGCAGAAAGAGACCAAAAGCTATCAACAAGCTGCCTGATATTTTGTTAAGCAGGGCAAGGCTAGGGTTGATGGCAAATCCGGTCAGCCCGGCAATAGCCCCCATGGTGGTGAAAACCAGCGAGAAGCCGAGAACAAAGCTGAGCGAGTGGAGAAAAGTTGGCAGGCGCCTGCCCGTACGCTTTGCATCGAAAAGCTCCGGCCCGACCAGACTGGCCAGATAAACGGGAACCAGCGGCAATACACACGGCGACAGGAAAGAAAGCAGTCCCGCAGTAAAGGCAACGGCAACTGATACGTTCTCCACAATTTAAATTGTACAATGGTCTCCGGGTTGTGTCTAATCATACCGGCACTGCTCCAAACTCATGGACAAACGCTCGTTTCAGTCTTATAATTTTAATTAGAGTCCTGATTAAGAACGCTAAAAACGGGGGTATACTATCAAGCCGCTGAGTTTTTCACAGATTTCCTTATATCAAACGTGCCCGCTCTGCTACAGGCTGCAGTACATCGATGGCCTGAAGCCAAAGGCCAGATGGTATTTCAGCTTCGGCTCAACTATTCACCGGTGTGCCGAATACTTTTTCCGGGTGAAAGTCCCGCCGCCTCCCATTCTTGAAGAGTTACTCCGGTTCTATGAGGAGAACTGGCGCTCTGAAGGTTACGAGTCCCCCGAAGAGGAGGCAAACTATAAAGCATATGGCAGAAAACTACTGACCGCGTTCTGGGAAATTCACGGCCGCGACTTTCAGATGCCGCTGGCCGTGGAGAAGTTGTTCTACATCGACATAGGTGGCGTGAAACTGAGGGGGTTCATCGACCGGGTGGACAAGATGGAAAGCGGGGCGCTTTCCATCGTTGACTATAAAACAAACAAAGAACTGTTCACCATTGATTATCTGGAGAAGGACCTTCAGTTGACTCTTTACCAGCTCGCCGCCGAGCAGCTGTGGCAGCTTCCAGTGGCAAAGCTGACCCTGTACCACATGAGGTCAAATACACCCATTAGCTGCCCTGGCCGTGGACAATTACAGCTCAACGACGCGAAGGAACTCGTCCTTGACGTGGCTGATAAAATAAACGAACAGATTTTCCCGGCCACGGAGAATGATTACTGCCCCTGCGATTTCCCGGAGTACTGCCCGTACTACCGCCATCTATACATTGGAGAGACGGCCGAAACCGCTCTTGAAGAGACACCACCACCTATCAGCGGGGAACAGGTAGAACGGTACGTATCGATTCAGGCACAGATTAAAGCGCTCCAGGAAGAGCTGGAAGTACTCAGGCAGGAAATAATCGATTACTGCAAAGCCGAAGAAGTGAACCGCGTCTACGGACCGGAGAACCAGATCACCTACCAGCTTGCGGAGATGACCGGTTTCAATGAAGACGACGTCAGAGCCCTCCTTGAACCAGAGAATTTATGGGAAAGAGTAATAGGCTTTGACCAGTCGAGGCTAAAACAGCTGCTCAATGATGAGGCCGTAGCCAGAGATATCAGAGACCGAATTAAATCCTTAAGACAGGTGATATCCACTTCGCAGCGGTTGCTGGTGAAAAAACGCCAGGACGAAGACAAAGAAGTCTAGGCGCTATTCGCACAAAATCCGTTTCGTTTAAAGGAACTGCTTCTCCACCGCAGCGACCGCTTTATCAAGGGCACTGACAATCATGCCGAGCTCATCATTGGTCATGGTCAGCGAGACCAGCAACCAGATAACATCACCG
>SOKS01000138.1 GCA_004375725.1 Dehalococcoidia bacterium
ATTTGCACTTCCAAGATTATTAACTCATAATTATAATTATTACGTAATATATTTTTTCTATTTATAATTCGTATCATCCTTCTTAAAGGAGTTCATAAATGAAACGACTGGCCGTTTTAATAATCATCTTTATCGTTCTGCTCACAAGCTGCGCTGCGCCACCACCACCGCCGGCGCCAGCTCCAACGCCGCAGCCGCCTGCACCGACACCACTTCCGGCACCACTTCCGGCACCCACTCCCCCGCCAGTGCCTCTCCCACTCCCATCTAAACCGGCGCCTGCGCCGGCACCCGCGCCGCCACCACAAACTTATCCCGAAGTCAAAGGAACTTTCATCGACGGTGTATCAGGGGGCGATGCCGAGACCCTGAACTGGCTGCTGGCCGCTGACGCATCGTCACATTCCTACGCCGGGATGTGTTTTGACAGCCTCGCCACATATGACAACGACTGGCAGGTTCACCTGCGCCACCTGGCCAAGCCGGTGGAAATCTCCGAGGACGGCCTGACCTATACCATCACCATCCGTGATGACCTGAAGTGGAGCGGTGACATTCCCGTAACTGCCGAGGACTACGTCTACACCCTGAAGAACCTCATGTTCTCCGACTGGCTTAACTATACTTACCAGACCGACTGGCAGGAAGAGGTCGAGGGCGAAACGGTATTTGTCGACGTTGCGCTGGTCGATGAAACCACCTTCACGGTAAAGCGGCAGACCGTTGACCCGGAGTTCATTGATAACGCCATCTACTCCCTGACGCCCTATCCCAAGCATATCGCCGTGAAGTACGAGGGCGACCTCTCGGCGTTCACGGAGGCGGAAGAGTTTAATAACCTGACCTATACCGGCAACCTCGGCGCCTACCGGTTCAAGGAGTGGATACGGAATGATAAGTACGTCGTTGAGCGGAACCCGGACTTCTACCTGGGTCAGGAGACGGGTGCCCCCTACTTTGAGGAATACGTCACCAAGCTCTTCGGTACTTCCGTGGCAATGCTGGCGGCCCTGGAAGCAGGCGACATCCAGAATTGCGGTATCGAGCCGGAACAGGTAGCCAAGTTCAAGCAGATGGAGGGAATCAAGGTCTATACTGCCCCTACCAGGGCATACGACCTGATTGTCTACAACCTGCGCCACAATGGTTGGGAAGGGCTGCAAAACAAGGCAGTCAGGCAGGCTCTGTCCATGTCCATCGACAAGCTGACGTTCATTGACCATATACGCTATGGATTTGCCGACCCCGCTTTCAGCTTCATCCCCAAGCCGTCTCCCTGGTACACGGAGGAGGGTGTACCCCAGTTTGGCATTGGCGACCTGTATGACAAGGAGAAGGCCAGAGAAATGCTGCTTCAGGCTGGCTACGGCACCCGAAAGGATGACGGCAGCATCGACATCCATGACAGGGATGGCAAGCCAATCAAGCTGACACTGGTGACCACCACCGGCAGCAAGCTCACTGAAGATATCACGCTCTTTGTGAAACAGGAACTGGGCGATATTGGCATCGAGGTGATTTTCAAGCTCGTTCCCTGGCCCACCCAGCTCCGACAATACATGATGAACAAGGTGCCCGGCTCGGACCAGGAGACGAATTACAACAATGGCCCCGATGCCGTCAGTGAAGAGTCGTGGGATATGATGGTCCTCGCTTTCAACACTCACCCCATTGCTCCGTCCGGTTCACGGGTCTTCTTCATCACCGACGGCGGCCTCAACTTCTGGGGCTATTCCAACGAGAGAGTGGATGAACTCTTCGTCGAGGTCAGGTCAAGAGAGGCGATAGACCCCGAGGTGCGCAAGCAGATGTACGCCGAGATAAGCCAACTAATCGCCGAGGACCAATCGGCTGATTTCCTTTCTTTCCCCAGAAGCAATCAGGGCTTCCAGGAAAACGTGGCGGGGATTGACCCGGGCATGAGATTGAGCTGGAACTACCATGAATGGTATTTCGCTGAGCCCGAGTGACCCCCCGAGGGAGTAGGTTGGTGAAACGTGGCGGATTGCAGAATTATATCATCAGAAGGCTGCTTTACGCGTTCCTCATTGCCTTTGGCGTGGTGACCATCACCTTCATATTGCTGCGCATCGGCCCCAGCTCTCCGGCGGACAAATACCTGGCCAATATGTCCGCCCGCACCCAGGACCCGGCTAAAGTCATTGCAGCCGTTGAAGCGCGCTATGGCCTCGATAAACCGATTTATGAACAGTACTTCAACTACCTGGTCAATCTCGCCCGCGGCGACTGGGGATGGTCGTTCAGCACCTCCCTGCCGGTTATCGAGCTTATCAAGCGCCACTGGATATACTCTTTCCAGCTCATTCTGCTCAGTATGCTCTTCGCCTCCTCACTGGGCCTCCTGATCGGCATCTATTCGGCGGTGAAGCAGTACACCAAGGTCGATTACATTGCCACTCTCTTTTCCTTCACCGGCATCTCCATTCCCAACTTCTGGCTGGGCATCATGCTCATCATGGTGTTCTCGGTGTGGCTGGGCTGGTTCAAGACCTACTATGATACCGGCCTGCCCGTGTTCTCCCTGGCCAACTTAAAAGCGCTTATCCTGCCGGTTATCACCCTCGGCACTGGCATGATGGCCGGCCACACCAGGTATGCCCGGTCGGCAACGCTGGACAATTTAAGAAAAGATTTTGTGAAGACGGCCCGGGCCAAAGGGCTTCCCGAATACATTGTTATCGGCAAGCACGTGCTCCGCAACGCCATCCTGCCCATCATCACCATCATCATGTTTGACATGGCCGGCGTTGTCTTCGGTGGCGCCTATCTGACGGAAATCATTTTTGGCATTCCCGGGCTGGGGCAAATTTCTTTCAATGCTATCTTTGCCAACGACTACCCGGTGGTAATAACTATTACCCTTATCGGGGCTATGGTGGTCCTGCTCACCAACCTGGCCACCGACATCGTTTATACCTGGCTTGACCCCAGGATAAGGTACGATTGAGGACATATCGATGAGGCGAACGGGCGGCATCTTCGGTGGACGGCGAAACCTGATATTCAGCGGACTGATGCTGGTTCTGCTTTTCATTTTTCTGCTGGATTTATTTGTCGTCGACCGCATCTTCGAGCCATTTACCTATTTTTACCTGTTCTTTGCCCCTCTAATAATCTTTTACGGCGTATATCCGCTTTATGCAAACCGCCGCCTGACCCGCTACTACTGGGACAGGACCAAGAGGCACCGGCTGGCGGTCATCGGGCTGGGCTTCATTATTTTTCTGGTCGCGGTTGCCATCCTCGGTCCTTTTCTGACCCAGGACCCGACCCAAGTGGACTTTAAAAACAAGAACCTGCCCCCGGTCGGCTTTTCCTCAGAGCAGTCGATTTTTGACCGCAACACTGGGCAACTCATCACCACGGAAACGCAGGGCACGTGGCGGCATCCTTTTGGCACCGATGACAAAGGCCGTGACTTGCTCGCCATGCTCGTCTCCGGCACCAGAATATCGTTACAGATCGGACTTATGGCTACCCTTATCGCCATATTCATCGGCCTGATAATAGGCGTTGTCTCCGCCTATCTGGGCGGCTGGGTGGATAACGCCCTTATGCGCTTCACCGACATCATGATGACTTTCCCCTTCTTCCTGCTGCTGGTATTGATCGTCTTCCTCTATGGATCATCGCTATGGTTTATCATCCTGGTCATCGGCCTCACCGGCTGGACGGGCACTGCCCGTCTGGTCAGAAGCGAGACACTGTCGCTCCGCACCAGAGATTTCATCATGGCGTCAAAATCGCTGGGGGCCAGCGACCGCCGCATCGTTTTCCGCCACCTCATCCCCAACGTCATGAGCCTAGTTATCGTTATTGCCACGCTGTCCATCCCCGGTGTAATCCTGGCCGAGGCTGCCCTGAGCTTCATCGGCCTCGGTGACCCCACCGTGACCAGCTGGGGACTGGTTCTGCACGCCGGTCAGCGCAGCCTGGACACCGCCTGGTGGATAGCCGTTGAGCCCGGAATCATGCTTTTCCTGACGGTGCTGGCCTTTAATTTTCTGGGAGACGGTATCAGGGATGCTTTTGACCCGAGAAGTCAGATTTAAAAGCTAAAATGAACAACACGATTTTGCAGGTCAGTGAACTGAAAACGTACTTCTTCACCCGCATCGGGGTGGTCAAGGCGGTTGACGGTGTGAGCTTTGGCCTGCGTAAAGGAGAATGCCTGTGCCTGGTGGGTGAATCGGGCTGCGGCAAGACCGCCACGGCGCTCTCCATTCTGCGCCTGGTCGATAGCCCGCCGGGCCGAATCGTGGGCGGCGAAATACAGTACCATGCCGAGGACCTTCTCCGCAGCCCCGTTTCACGGCTCCGGCGGATACGCGGCAACCGCATCGCCATGATTTTCCAGGACCCGCAGTCCTCACTCAATCCGGTGTTCACCGTGGGCGACCAGATAATGGAGCCGATACGTCTGCATATGAAGCTGGGACGCCGGCAGGCCCGTGACCGGGCACTGCACCTGATGGAACAGGTCGGCATTCCCCAGGCGAAAGAGCGAATGAAATACTACCCGCATCAGTTTTCCGGCGGCATGAAGCAGAGAGTGATGATCGCGGCCGCACTCTCCTGCGACCCCGAAATCCTGATTGCCGATGAACCCACCACCGCCCTCGACACCACCATCAAGGCGCAGATACTGGATATTTTCCGTGACCTGAAGCAGAAAAAGGACATGTCCATCCTGTTCATCACCCACGACCTCGGCACCGTGGCCGGGATTGCCGACCGCATTATCGTGATGTACGGCGGCCGGATTGCCGAAGCCGGCAGCGTCCTCGATATTTTCGACCAGCCGAAGCACCCGTATACGCGGGGTTTGCTGAACTGCCTGCCCGCTATCTCCGAGCGCCGGGAAAAGCTGTCACCCATTCCGGGAGTTATTCCCAGTCTCATTGACCCGCCTGAAGGCTGTATCTTCTACCCCCGCTGCCAGCAGCGAATGCCAGTCTGCCAGCAAAAGAGGCCTGAGGAATTTGTGATATCGGGGAAGCACATCGCCGCGTGTTATCTGTATGCCTAGACTTTTATTTATAGCAGGTTAATCTAAATGGTACGGAAACTGTTAGAGGTCAGAAATCTGAAAAAATACTACCCGGTAACCGCCGGCCTTCTCGCCAGACACGTTGCCGACGTCAAGGCGGTGGACGGGGTCTCTTTTTTCATTGCGGAGGGGGAGACGCTGGGACTGGTCGGCGAATCGGGCTGCGGCAAATCAAGCCTGGGCAGGACACTGTTGCGACTGGAAGAGCCAACCTCAGGGCAGGTATTCTATCGAGGGGCTGATATCACCTCATGGAATAAGAAGCAGTTGAAGGCACTGAGGAGAGAGGCGCAGATGATTTTCCAGGACCCGCAGTCCTCGCTTGACCCGAGAATGACCATAGGTGATTCCATTGGTGAAGCGCTGCTCATCCATGGTGTGGGCACTGAAAAAGAGAGGCCGGAGCGGGTGGCAGAACTGCTGAAACGCGTGGGGCTTGAGCCGGCCCATGCCACGCGCTATCCCCACGAATTGAGTGGCGGCCAGAAACAGCGCACCGGCATTGCCCGCGCCCTGGCGGTGAATCCAAAACTCATCGTCGCCGATGAACCCGTAAGCGCGCTGGATGTATCCGTTCAGGCGCAGATTCTGAACCTGGTAACCGACCTGCAGCGTGAATTCTCCATCGCCTATCTGTTCATCGCCCATGACCTTGCCGTCATCGGACAGGTCTCAAGCCGGATTGCCGTGATGTACCTCGGCCAGATTGTGGAACTCGCCAGCAGAGATGATTTATTCCACCGGCCACTTCACCCCTATACGCAGGCCTTGCTTTCGGCGGTTCTCGTCCCCGACCCGCACCAGAAACGAAAACGAATTCCATTGCCCGGTGAAGTCCCCTCACCCATTGACCCGCCGCCGGGGTGCCGTTTCCACACCCGCTGTCCCAAGGTCATGAAAGTCTGCTCCCGGGAAATGCCAGAGCTAAAACAGATTGAGGAGAACCATCTGGTAGCCTGCCACCTCTACGACTAGAACCAGCCATTATTTCCCGGTTAGCGACTGCCCCGAGATAAAAATTCAGGATTGAAACCGATTTCGCTGACAGGTATAATAAGGATTGATTAGTGTCAATCAAGGAGGGTGATATGGTTGTTGCGGCTGCTCAGGTCAAAAAGGTAGGCGTTATCGGTGCCGGCACCATGGGCCACGGCATTGCTCAGGCTTATGCCCAGGAAGGTTACCAGGTTACCATCACCGACGTTTCCAAATCGGCATTAACCGGTGTGAAAGACAGGGTCAAATCCAATCTGGAGACCATCGCCCGTGAGGGACTCATCCCGCAAAGTGAAATAGAAAAGATTTTAGCCAGAATTACAGTGGTTGACAGCCTGGAAAACGCCGTTCGGGATGCCGACTTTGTCACCGAAGCCGTCTTTGAAGACCTGCCCACCAAAACGAAGATTTTCCATGAAATGGACAAATTTTGCTCACCGGAGTGCGTCCTGGCCAGCAATACCTCGTCTTTCCCGATGACCCAGATAGCATCACAGATGGAAAGGCCGGAGCGGGCCATTGTCACCCACTGGATGAACCCGCCCTATCTGGTACCGCTGGTGGAAGTCGTGCCCGGAGAGAAGACGTCGGCAGAGACATACCAGACGGCGTATGAAATCCTGGTGAAAATAAAGAAGGTGCCGGTGAAAGTGCAGAAGGAAATCCTCGGCTTCCTCATCAACCGCATTCAGACGGCGATGAACCGCGAGGTATACTATCTGCTGGAGGCCGGCGTGGCCAGCGCCGAGGATATTGACCGCGCGGTGGTTACCAGCCTCGGCTTCCGCCTGGCTTTCCTGGGACCGCTGCTGGTGAGAGACCTCGCCGGGCTGGACGTTGACTGCAAGGTGGCCGATACCATACTCCCCGAGCTGGACTCCTCAACACAGGCGAACCGGCTGCTCAAGGATTTAGTCAAGCGCGGCGATTATGGCGCCAAGACGGGGAAAGGCTTCTTCTCATACACGCCTGAGTCACTCGCCGAAATCATACGGGAGCGCGACCGGAGATTTATTCATCTCCTGAAAGAGCTGTATTAGCGGTAATTCACTATCGGGTTTAACCCTCTTTCCGCCATTCGGTGACACGGGATGACCAGATACGACCGACCGCCTTCTCCAGTATTTCCTTTCGTGGGTCCGGTACATCGAGCGGCGGTAAAACACGGTCTGCAAACGATTTCAGAAAGAGACATCTCTTTTGCAGTTGCATTACGGTCTGGCGCGGTCCGCCATAGACCATATAATCGATGGTTTGAGCCTGCGATTCAAACTGCTCCCGCGCGTGAAGGCATACCCGGTCCAGAAATTCCGCCGCCTGGTTTTCCCGGCGCCGCCGGAATCGCTGCTGTGAGGAGCCACCCTTTTTGTGCCGACCATGCACCAGCCCCGTCCCCACCTTGCTCGTAGTGAGCTTCTCGCCATGGCACAGGCCCACGGCGTAGGCACCAAGGTGTACCAGCACCAGACCAATCGTGTAATCAACCTCGAGCAGATTGCGCAGCGGCCCAATGTTAAATCCGGCAAATACAGCTTGCTCTTTAAGCGGGAAAGGAGGCGAAACCAGGTACTTCTCTTTATTAGCCCAGAACAGTGCCCCTCCATTTCTGGAACGAGCCAAAATCTCAGCCATCTCTACCCGTAATGCTGCTTCGTCGACGGCACTTTTCAGCAGGTCCTGGATTTTACCTGCGGACAGTCCGGGGGGGAGATATAAAGTGATGGCTGCGGAATCGTCCGTAGTCTCCAGTCCCTTCAAAAACTCCAGCAACCTGGCGCGACGCAGATAGTATGTATTAGCGATAAGTACCAACTGTAATCTTACCTCTAAGCGTTAAATAATTGATATAGACAGAGTTAAAGGCTGACCACGGTAGCGCCATCGCCGCCTTCATCGTGCTTCCCGGTGCGAAAGGACTTGACCAGTGGATGGGCGGCCAGAAAATCGCGTACAATCTGGCGCACCGTGCCGGTACCAACCCCGTGAATTATGCGTACTTCGCTGAGATTGGCGAGCGCCGCATCATTGAGGTAGATATCAAGCGCCACCTCCACCTCATCGGCCCGTTTGCCACGCAGGTCAAGCTCGGTCGATATTACTTTTGTTGCCATCCGCACCGTTGCACCCCGCGTGCGTGCCGGTTTTGGTTCGGTTATCTTCTCGACACTTTCCAGCCCGAGCTTGAGCTTGAGCTGCCCCGCCTGCACCTCAACCTCCTGCGTATCCTCATAAACAGACAGCACTGTGGCCTGCAGCCCGATGTCCCTCAGGTAGACGATGTCACCAGCCGAAAGGCCCTGCCCCGATTCTGGTTCACCTGTCTCTGGCGTCCATGTCTCGCTGCTCAATTGCCCATGCACCCCGGCCAGTGTCTTCCTGGCCTGCTCAAGCCTCTCCTTCGTCATTTCACGGCGTAGTTCCGAACTGGCCTGACGAATTTGCCGGTGCATTTCAGCGGCCTCCCGGACAACACCGTCCCTGGCCTCCTGCATAGCCTGCTTTTCTGCTTCCTTCAAGCGTCCCAGCCTATCTTTAACCTCGATGTCCTGCTTCTCCACTTCATTTCTCTCATTTTCCAGGGCGGCACGAACTTCTTCCAGCTTCTGCTTCTCCCCCATCAGATCGCCCAATAATGATTCCATCTCCAGAGCACCCCTGGACAGCATGCCTCTGGCCTCATCAATTATTTCCGGTGGGACGCCAAGTCGATTGGCGGTAGCCAGAGCATTGCTGCCACCGGGTATGCCCACGGTAAGGTGATAGGTCGGCGCAAATGTCACCGGGTCGAAGTCAAATGAAGCGTTCTGTACCCCGGAGGTGGTATGGGCGAATGCTTTCAGGTCGCCGTAATGGGTGGTGGCGGCGGTCGGGGTTTTCTTGTCCCGAAAGTAAAGCAGTATGGAACGGGCCAGGGCAGAGCCTTCGGACGGGTCGGTACTCGTTCCCAGTTCATCGAGAAGCACCAAACTGCACGGCGTGGCGTTCCGTATGATACGTACAATATTGCCGACATGCCAGCTGAAACTGGAAAGTGTTTGCTCGATGCTCTGCTCGTCACCAATATCGGCAAATATGCCGTCAAAGACCGGCAGGCATGTTTCCGGCGAGGCGGGGACAGGTATGCCGGCCTGCGCCATCAGGCTGAGCAATCCAATCGTTTTCAATGCCACCGTTTTGCCACCGGTATTGGGGCCGGTAATCACCAGTACGGAGAAATCGCGGCCAATTTCCACGGAAAGCGGCACCGCCTTCTCCCCGAGCAGCGGATGCCTGGCCTCGACCAGTTTGACTACGGCCGTCTCCATGCCTTCGTTTTTTGACCCATTGATATCGTTAAGGACCGGCTCACAGGCTCTCACCGTGCGTGCATACCTCGCTTTGGCCAGCGCCAGGTCCAGCTCCGCAATCTTTTCAATGCTTATGGACAGTTCCGCCTCGTATTTGCCCACCTGGGCACTGAGCTGGCGCAGTATCCTTTCCACCTCCCGCTTCTCTTCATTCACCAGCTCTCGAACCGTATTCCCCAGCTCCATGGTTGACCAGGGTTCCACGAATACGGTAGCCCCGGTGTTGGATACGTCATGCGTGATGCCTCGTATTTCTCTTCTGAGCTCTACCTTGACCGGAATAACGTACCGACCCTCCCGCTCGGTGATTATCGGTTCCTGGATTATCTTGCAGCCGCGCGGCGACCTGATAATCGCCTCCAGACGGCTCCACAGATGCTCTCGTCCCTCCCTGAGCTGTTTCCTGATAGCGGCCAGATTTGGGGACGCCCGGTCGAGCACATCGCCATTGGGTGAAATACAGCGCGCGATTTCCTTCTCCACCGGCCGCAGCTCTACGATTTCTTTGGCTATATCCCAGAGCATGGCCAGTTCCTCAGATATGTTTCGCAGGTAACTGCGCGTCTGACGCATGGCGGCGAGCGTCTGCTGAATTTCGACCAGGCTTTTCGGCTCCAGGATACCCTCCAGCGACGCCATTCTGACGGCTTCACGTATGTCCGAAACGCCGCCGATAGAAAAACCCGCTTCCATGGTCAGAAGCTGGCGCGCCTCCGCGGACTGCCTGAGCAGCAGAGCAATCCGCTCGTAGTCAGCCAGCGGCTTCAGCCCTAACGCCAGCTCGCGGCTGGCGGAGAAAGAGGTATAGCCCGCCAGGATGGCTTTTATCTGTGGGAACTCCAGTATTTCCAGACTCTTTTCGTCCATGCTTATTCCTCTGGTGGCACTGTTCAATTATAGCACGTCAGTGTCAATAACAGACCCCCGCCAGTTTTGCCAAAGTAATCGCCGAACACTTATAATCTTAAGATAACCATACCGTTATGGATGAAGGGAAAGACATGAAAAACAGGGTATCCATTGTCAGCGCAGGAGAAAATGGCATCGAAGCGGCTGTTCGCCAGGCTATAGACCTGGCCGGTGGCCTGCCCGATTTGATAACACCCCGCTCCAAAGTGCTGGTCAAGCCCAACCTCTGTAGCCCCCAACCATCGGGTACAGGAATTACCACCGATTGCCGTGTTACGGAGGCGGTGACCAAGATAGTTCTGGAACTCAAGCCCAAGTCAGTGATAATCGGCGAGGGTGCCGGTGCTGGCTATGACTTCAGCGGCAGCACCAGCACGGAGGAAGCCTTCCGGGTCTCCGGCACGGCTGATGTTGCCGCCCGTCTTGGCATTGAGCTGCGCAACTTTAACCACGACGAATGGGAAGAAGTATCCGTAAAAAATCCCTACATCATGGACAAGGTAAAAATTGCCCGCACCGCACTGGAGAGCGATGTTATTATCAGCCTGCCCGTGCTAAAAACGCATTTAAGGACCCTGATTACGCTGAGCCTGAAGAACATGAAAGGCGTGCTGCCCGGCGCGGAAAAAAGAAAGACGCATGCCCTGGGCCTGGATAAGGCCATCGCCGACCTTAATTCGCTGGTGAAGCCCAGCTATGTGGTGGTCGATGCGCTGGCGGGGATGCAGGGACTGTGGGAGTACCCGCAGGATAAGGTCGAGATGGGGCTTATACTGGCCGGACGGGAGCCCTGTGCGGTTGATACAGTCGGAACCTACCTGATGGGATTCAATCCGGCTCAGATTATGCACCTGCAGTATTTTGCCGCCCGGCAGAGGCAGCAGGCCGACCTTGAACACGTGATGGTTGTTGGCGAACCTCTTGAGTCGCACCGAAGGAGCTTCAAGTCCGGCTATGATGTCTTCCGAGCGCGCTATCCGGGCGTTAATATCATTGCGGGAGAATCAGCCTGCACCGGCTGCTACGGGGAGCTGATGGGCGCTCTGACAGCGATGAAAGAGTTCGGCGACGGCGATGCCCTGACCGAGCTGACCGTTATCCTGGGCAACGCCAGCCGGGATGAGGTTTCGGTTACGGAAAAGACGGTCATCCTGGGCAAATGCGCCCGAAGGCTCGCACATCTTGGCACCTTTGCCAAAGGCTGTCCGCCAATGGGCGAAGATATCATTCGGACCATCTGCCGCACTGCCGGCTCAGACGCCGATGGGGTTATCGCCTCCCTCGACCGCGAACGCAACCGCCGATGGGAAGAGACGAAACACCTGCTCGCCAGATAGCGCTTTACCATTGGATTCCAGGACACCCTGGCTTATCTCTTGAGCAGGTCGGAGCAAGCCACTTTTTCGTACTTACTCTGA
>SOKS01000159.1 GCA_004375725.1 Dehalococcoidia bacterium
AATTCAATGAGTTTCTACTATTTTACCTTGGCAAAGTGGCCCTGCGGTATGCCCACGCCCATACCGATGTCCTCGTCCATCTGGCGGATGGTCTCCGCGCCAACGTTCTCGACGATGTATGCGTCCAGCGTGGCCAGCACCGGATTCTCGCCGGCCACGATGTGCCCGCCAAAGACCGCGCCTTCTTTGTCGCAGAAGGTGCCGTGCAGGTGCAGCAGCGTCTGGCCATCGTCCGACTGGAAGATGATGCCGTGCATGCTGATGACCTCAATCGGGCCGGGGAGGGTTGCGGGGTCCGTGTAGCCGGCACCGAGCTTGGTCTCCGGCTTGGGCGCCAGTATCTGATAGGTCACCTTTCGTATGCTGCCGATGCCGAAGAGCACCGCACCGTACTTGATACCGTTTTCCTCGCAGACGGCCTTCAGGCCGTTGGTAATATCGGTGTTTGTCCTGAGTCGTGCCGGGATTAATTTACCGGCCTTGCCAATAGCGTAATGCGCTCCAGGTTCTCCCATATGCTTTCAGCCTCCTTATTATTAATGATATTTAATGAAGCCCTATAAATGTGGTTTGCAGAGTATCTCGTGGACTTTAACGTCAAAGAAATTCTGCGAGTTGGCCGGCGTGAGTACCACGGCAGTATCGGTGCCGCGGCCGGTGCCGCCAATGGCGATGACCTCCTCATCGGTGCGCACCAGGCCGGCGTCCGCGGCCATAACCGATATCTCAACGACCACCTTCATGCCCTCGCCGAGGACTTTAAGCGTGCTGGCAAACAGGTCTCCGATGACGTAGGTATTGAACTTGTTGCGGATGGCGCGGCTGACGCCGGCAAAAAGGTGGGTGCCGGTGAAGATGATACCACCCTTGCTCTCCACCATCTGGCGGTTTTCTTCGGTGAACGACTGGGCGTTCTGTTCACGGAAGCCGTGGCTGTGAGTCACCACGATGACCCTGAGGCCCTGTAAAGCTTCCACGGCCTGCACGGCGGTATCACCCCCCGTCGACGCCACCACCACCGTTTTGATACCGAGTTCCCTGGCCCGTTGCCCGACAATGCGCAGCACTTCGTCGGTATTCTCTCTGCCGGGCCGCTCGAAGTAAACGGTCTTTGCTTCCATATTTATTTATCAGGCGACGGTGTTGCGCAGCGTGCCGACGCCTTCAATCTTTATCTCAAAGGTATCGCCCGACTTCATCGGGCCTATGCCGGCCGGTGTCCCGGTGGCGATAACGTCACCCGGGTAGAGGGTGATAAATTTCGTGATATAGCTCACCAGGGCCGGAACACCAAAGACGAGGTCGTTCGTGTTCACCTTCTGCTTGAGCTCGCCGTTGTGGTACCCTTCCATCAATGCATTGCCCGGGTCGATATCGGTCTCAATACAGGGGCCGATTGGCGAGAACGTGTCCGAGCCTTTGGCCCTTGACCACTGCGAGTCCTTGGCCTGCCAGTCGCGGGCGGTGACGTCGTTGAAGCAGGTGTAGCCCAGCACATACTTCAGGGCGTCCTTTTCGCTCACCTTCTTTGCCTGGGCTTTTATGACCACGCCAAACTCTGACTCCCAGTCGAGTCGGTCGCATCCGGGATTCTGTATCTTTTCCTCAGGGCCGATGACCGAGCTTGAAGGTTTGTAGAACATCATTGGCTCCGTGGGGACGGGGTTGTTGGTCTCCTTGCAATGGCTGTAGTAGTTGAGGCCGATGGCCACGACCTTGCTCGGTTCGCATGGCGCCAGGAGCTTGACCTCACTGAGCTTGTGGAACTGATTGAGCTTTTTGATTTCGGGATAAGGTTTGCCGTCGATAACCTGTATCTGCTCACCATCCAGGATACCGTACTCAGTTTTGCTGCCGATACTGTATCTTACAATTTTCATAGCGGCATAAGTCTATCATTACCGCTTTTGGATGTCAAATAAAACCCCGGTAAGACTGCGTTGCTTTGGCAAATTCAGTGTGATATAGTTTTTGTAATATGAACGCCGGATTTGAGTTCATTCCATCAGGTACGGTTACTTCCCCGAATGGTTTCAGCGCCGGGGCAACGTCTGCTGGCATCAAGAAGGAGAAAAGTCTGGACCTGGCGATACTTGCCTCGGAAGTGCCCTGCGACGCTGCCGGTCTGTTTACCCGGAATCGGATTAAAGCGGCACCGGTGGTGCTGTGCCAGCAGCGGCTATCAGGCAGTAAGGCAACCGGGGTGGTGGTCAACAGCGGCTGTGCCAATGCCTGTACCGGAGAGCAGGGGCTGGCGGATGCGGAGGAAATGGCCGCGCTGGCCGCCGCGGTAGTCGGTACTGCTGCCGGGCAGGTTCTGGTGGCGAGCACTGGAGTCATCGGGCAGATGCTGCCCATGGAGCGACTTCGCGCCGGCATGAAACAGATTGCGCTCTCTCGCGACGGTGGGCATGAGCTGGCCAGGGCCATTATGACCACGGACACGGTGCCTAAGGAGGTGGCAGTAAGGGTAAAGGAGAGTGGCTATATTATAAGTGGCGCGGCCAAGGGGGCCGGTATGATTCATCCTGACATGGCCACGTTTCTCTGCTTCCTCACCACCGATGCCAGGGTTGACCCCGGGTTTCTCCAGTCCGCCTTGCAAGAGGCGGCGGATGTTTCCTTCAACATGGTCTCCATTGACGGCGATACCAGCACCAACGATACATTGCTGCTGCTGGCGAACGGATTGGCCGGAAACGAGGTTATTTCAGCAGATACCGGGCAGGCCCAGGCGTTTCAGCAGGCACTTGAGGGTCTCTGTATCCACCTGGCCAAGGCGATTGCCCGCGATGGCGAAGGGGCCACCAAGATGTTTGAGGTAACGGTTCAGGGTGCGCCGGACAGGGCGGCGGCGCGGCAGGTCGCCCGAACCGTGGTCAGCTCGCCACTGGTGAAGGCCGCCATCTACGGCAACGACCCGAACTGGGGCCGGCTTCTGGCGGCGGCGGGGAGGAGTGGCGTAGAGGTAGTGGAGTCCAAAATTGATCTACACCTGAACAATACCTGTCTGTTGAAAGCGGGCAGGCCACAGCCGTTTGACCATGCCGAAGCGGTAAAGCACTTAAACAAGACTGAGGTAACCTTTATACTGGACCTCAACCTGGGAGACGGCAGCGCGGTTGCCTGGGGCTGCGACCTGACCGAGAACTACGCAGAAATCAATAGCCACTATACAACTTAGGATATCGGCGATATTGAATATGGAACGCGACCCGGTTATTGTAGTTAAGATTGGTGGGGTGGCGCTGGGAAGCAATGATACCACTGTTGAGGATATCGTCCACCTGCAGCAGCAGGGCAAACAACTGGTGGTGGTGCACGGTGGCGGCAAGCTTATTACCGAATGGCTGAAGATACACGGCATTGCCACCCGGTTTGTGGGTGGCCAGCGGGTAACTGACCGGGATTCGCTGGCAGTGGCGACGGCGGTGCTGGCGGGCCTGGTGAGCAAGGAAATCGTGGCGGCGATAAATCAGCTTGGTGGTCGTGCCACTGGTATCAGCGGTGCTGACGGTGCGCTGGCGCAGTGCCGGATAGAAGACGAAAAGCTCGGCTATGTTGGCAAAATTGTCAGGGTAAACACGGAACTGCTGGACACCCTGCTGCGGGCAGGCCAGGTGCCGGTGATTTCTCCACTGGGCATTTATGCCTTTGACCGACCCGATGGTGCGCCGTCGCTGCTCAACATTAACGGCGATATATTTGCCAGCGAAATAGCGGCCGCCATCGGCGCGGAAAAACTCATCTTCCTGACCGATGTGCCGGGCATCTGTGACCGGTCAGGCGAACTGCTGTCCAGATTGTCCGCCGGAGAAGCCGAAGAGCTGGTCGCGTCAGGCATTGCTTCGGGAGGAATGATTCCCAAAATACGAGGCTGTGTCAGGGTGGTGAAAATCGCTTCGGCAGCATGTATCATTGATGGCAGGCAGCCTCACGCTCTGCGACAGCAGATTGAAGGGCATGGTGGTGGCACCACGATTTATATGGATTAACACCGCGCAGAATTACGTAAGCAAATGGGGGTGATACCGTGAGCAAATGGCAGGAACTGGAAAGTAAATATTTTATGCATACCGTTAGCCGGGTGCCGGTGACGCTGGTAAAAGGTGAGGGGGCAAGGGTTTGGGATGATAACGGACGTGAGTATCTCGACTTTGTTGCTGGCTGGGCGGTTAATAGCCTGGGTCACTGTCATCCCGTGGTTGCCGAGGCACTGGCGGAGCAGGCGCACACCCTCATTCAGGTTTCAAATCAGTTCTATACTATCCCGCAGCTTCGGCTGGCCGAGATTCTGGTGCAGCACAGCTGCCTGGACAAGGTATTCATCAGCAACAGCGGTGCGGAGGCAAATGAAGGGGCGGTCAAGCTGGCACGGCGCTACGGCAAACACCATCGGCACGGCGCCTATGAAGTCATCAGCGCCAATGGCTCCTTTCACGGTCGCACCCTGAGCATGGTGGCGGCTTCCGGGCAGGCAAAGCACCAGGAGGCCTATCTTCCCCTCCCCGCCGGTTTTATCAACGTGGAGTACAATAACATTGAAGCGATTAAGGCCGCCACTACCGATAAGACCTGCGCCGTCATTCTGGAGCCATTGCAGGGTGAAGGCGGGGTCAACATGCCCGACGATAATTACCTGAAAATGGTGAGGGAATGGTGCAGTCAGCAGGGAATTCTTCTTATCTTGGATGAAATTCAGACCGGCATTGGTCGGCTGGGAACTCTCTTTGGTTACGAGCTGTACGGAGTTGAGCCTGATGTTATGACTCTGGCCAAGGGATTGGGCAGCGGGGTGCCGATCGGGGCAATTATGGTCAAGGACAGTGCTAACGTGTTTGCTCCCGGTGAACATGGCTCGACCTTCGGGGGGAATCCCCTCGTCTGTGCCGCGGCCTACGCCACGCTCAAATACATCATTGAAAACAAGGTTGCCGATAACGCCAGAAAAATTGGACAGTATTTCGCGGGCCGACTGGAAGAACTGAAAGATAAATACACTTTTGTCACCGATGTAAGAGGATGCGGGTTGCTGCTGGCGATAGAGTTCGACCGTGAGATTGCCGCCGATGTATTGGGGGCCTGTCTGGAAAACGGTCTCCTGGTCAATCGATTGAAGCCCAGCGCCCTGCGTTTTATGCCGCCCCTCATTATTGGCCGTGATGAGGTGGATGAGGCGATAAATATCCTGGACAGGGTTCTGGCGGCGATATAACGGGGTATTCCCGAAAAAGAAAAATTATGCGATAATAGTTAAATGAAATTAAACCTTCGTAAGCTCGGCATCTTTGTAGCCCTGATGATGGTGCTGATGCTTGGTGTGCTCCTTCTCGCTTTTTCCTATATTGACATCGGCCTTACCGGTCTGGCTAATGGGGAAGCAAAGTCCGCCGTGATAACTGACTTATCGGAGATACCGGAGTCAGTATCGGAAGATGCATCCGCCATGGCGATGGAGATGTACGGCGATTACCATGATAAGTATGATGAATTCGTCAATCAGCTGCTGACTGTTTACGTCGAGGCTAAAGACAGCGATTGCGTCGTTATCTTCAATCCGGGGGGCTGGGGGAACAAAGTGCTGGAAAGTTCCCCGGCATGGTATGAAATCTGCCAGGGCATTGAAGCGGAGCTGGACAGGTTGGGTTATTCCTCACTGGTGTTTGACTACCAGCGTACTGCCAAAAGTATACGCGGTATAAATAAGGAGTTGGTAGAGTTATTTTCCGTGTACCCCTCCAAAGCGAAAAGCCTGGCCGGAAGGGTGGAATTCCTCACCAGAAATGTTCCCGACCTTAAGGTCATCGTTGTCGGGGAGAGCAACGGCTCCATCATTTCGGATACGGTGATGGCTATGTTGCAGGACAATCCCAGAGTCTACAGCATTCAGACCGGGCCTCCGTTCTGGCACAAGCAGGCGACCACGGAGCGGACACTGGTTCTGGAGAGCAATGGCAGGTTGCCTGACTCCTTTAGAAATGGTGATATATTCAAAATGGTTATTACCAGTCTGAAAGCGCTCGTCGGCATACCCTTGCCGGAGGATGAGGACCCCGGCCGCATTTTCTATTTTTTGCGGGCACCCGGGCACGACTATTACTGGCAATACCCCGATGTTAATTTGAAAATCACTGATTTTTTGGAAAAGAACTTCAGCCTCGATAAGCGTATCTAAAGTAACTAACGGGAGGTTTCGTGGTGTCGGGAAAAGTGGTGCTGGCCTATAGCGGTGGCCTTGATACCTCGGTGGCCATCCGATGGCTCAAAGAAAACTATGGCTTTGAAGTAGTCGCCCTCACCGTTGACGTTGGCAATGAACGTGACTTTACCGCCATCAAAGAGAAAGCGCTGAAGGTTGGCGCCGTTAAAGCAGTGGTCATCGATGTCAAGGAGCAGTTCGTCAATAACTTTATTTTTCCCGCGCTGAAGGCTGATGCGCTCTATGAAGGACAGTACCCGCTGGCGACGGCCCTCTCCCGACCGCTTATCGGCAAGTTAATGGTGGATGTGGCGTATGATGAGGGAGCGGTGGCGGTGGCCCATGGCTGCACGGGCAAGGGCAATGACCAGGTGAGGATAGAGGTGAGCGTGAATGCGCTCGCTCCCGAACTCAAGATTATCGCTCCGGCACGGGAGTGGGGCATGACCAGAGAGGAAACCATCCAATATGCCGAACGGTACGGCATACCGGTGCCGGTCACTGTTGCCAGCCCCTATTCCACCGATGAGAACCTCTGGGGACGGAGTATTGAGTGCGGCGTCCTGGAAGACCCCTGGGTGGAGCCGCCAGAGGACGCCTTTGCCTGGACAAAATCACCGAAAGAGACGCCGGACGCACCGGGTTACGTGGAGATTGAATTCGAGCAGGGTGCCCCGGTGGCCATTGACGGGAAAAAGATGAGCGGTGTTATGCTCGTGCAAACCCTGAACGAAATGGCCGGAAATTATGGTGTGGGGCGGATCGACCATCTGGAAAATCGCCTGGTGGGCATCAAGTCAAGAGAGATATACGAGGCGCCGGCGGCCATGGTGCTGCTGCAGGCACATCAGTCGTTACAGGCAATGACGTTATCCAAGGAGCAATCGCGCTTCAAGCAGAAGGTGGCCGTGGAATACGCCGACCTGGTCTATAATGGCCTGTGGTTTACGTCGCTGCATGAGGACCTGGCGGCTTACATTCAGTCCTCACAGCGCCACGTTACCGGTACGGTAAGACTCAAGCTGTTTAAAGGTAGCTGCAGCGTGGTGGGGCGGAAATCGCCTTATTCGCTTTACAGCTATGGCCTGGCCACCTACGATAAAGGTGATGTCTTCGACCAGAGTGCCGCGGCCGGTTTTATCCAGATCTGGGGTCTGCCGGCGAAAACGCAGGCTCAGGTACAGGGTACGGGCCGATTGGAAAAGGGCTGATATGAGCCATATCAGGGGTCGCTTTAAAAAGGCGGCGGATGAAAAGGTCGCCGCATATACTTCCTCTCTGCCCTTTGACTGGAGGTTATACCGCCACGATATCGCCGGCAGCATTGCCCATGCCAGGATGCTGGCCAGGCAGGGCATCATCTCCGAATCCGACTCCGTGATAATCGTTCAGGGGCTTGAGGCCATCGAGCGGGAGATAACGCGGGGCGAATTTGACTTTAAGGCCGAACTGGAAGACATCCACATGGCCATCGAAGCCCGCCTCATCGAAAAAGTAGGCGAGGTTGGCGGCAAACTCCACACCGCTCGCTCGCGGAATGACCAGATAGCCCTGGATTTGCGTCTTTATATCAGGGAAGCCATTGCCAGGACCATAGGCAATTTTCGTGAACTACAGCGTGCCCTGGTAAATCTGGCCGAAGCCAGCATGGAGGTGGTAATGCCGGGATACACCCATCTGCAGCCGGCACAGCCGGTTTTACTGGCGCATCACCTTCTGGCCTATTTTGAAATGCTCCAGCGGGATGTGGGCCGCTTTGACTGTTGCCGGACACGTGCTGATGTATTGCCCCTGGGCAGCGGAGCACTGGCCGGAGTCGCCTACAACGTGGACCGCGAGTTCCTGGCCCGTGAGCTTGGCTTCAGCCAGGTAAGCCAGAACAGCCTTGATGCTGTCTCGGATAGAGACTTTATCCTCGAGTATGAAGCCGCGGCCAGTATCAGTATGATGCACCTGTCACGGCTGGCGGAGGAAATCATTCTCTGGTCGTCTGCCGAGTTCGATTTTATCGAGCTTGATGAGGCATATGCTACCGGCAGCAGCATCATGCCCCAGAAGAAAAACCCGGATGTCGCTGAACTGGTTCGCGGGAAGACGGGACGCGTGTATGGCCACCTGACGGCTTTTCTGACCACGATGAAGGCATTGCCTCTCGCCTATAACCGGGACCTTCAGGAAGATAAAGAGGGACTTTTCGATACTGCGGACACGCTGCTGGCGTCGCTCGATATATGTACTGGCCTGATAGCAACGTTGAAAGTGAATACGGAAGGCGCCGCAAAAGCGGTGGGCCGCGGCCACATTCTGGCGACTGACCTGGCGGATTACCTGGCCAAGAAGGGGGAATCCTTTCGCACCGCCCATGAGATCGTTGGCAGGCTAATAAATTACGCCGTGAAGAAGGGAAAACCCTTACCGGAACTCAGCTTTGCTGAATACAGCAACTTTTCTCCATTATTTGGCGAGGATGTTTATGCTATTACCGTAGAATCGTCCCTCGCCGCGAGGGATACCGTTGGTGGTACCGCACCGAAGCGCGTGGCACAGGCAGTGGCCGCTGCGAAAAAGATACTCGGGCAGGGACAATGAGAATAGCCCTCTCCGCTGAAGGGGAGGTCAAATCAGGAGGTAATAGAAGCTAGGCAGGTTTCACCGTTTTATGCTGGGTGCGCAGGCACCTGGTACACAGGTTGAGACGCTTGAGCTGACCGTTTATCGTCACCGTGGCCGGGTGTATGTTAGGTACCCAGCGGCGTTTGGTATGCCGTTTGGAATGACTCACATTATGGCCGAACTGGGGTGATTTACCGCATATATCGCACTTCAATCTAAATGCTCCTTTGACTGTTTGGCAAACTTGATGTAATATGAAACCTACTACATAGTAGCACAGTCAAGCTGAGCTTGACAAGGGTGGTACAAAATGAAGCAAATAAAATCAATCAGTGGCCAGGAATTACGGGAAATGTTCGCCGCGGCTACTGGCTGGTTGGAGAAAAGTTCTGCTGAAATTGATGCCCTGAATGTATTCCCGGTGCCTGATGGTGACACCGGAACCAATATGCTGCTTACCATGCGCTCCACCATTGAGGAGGCCTACCGGGCTCCTGACCGCAGCGCTTCGGCGGTGGCTCATGCCATGGCGCATGGGGCACTGATGGGGGCGCGGGGCAACAGTGGCGTTATTCTCTCCCAGATTCTACGCGGGCTGGCACAGAGCCTGACGGAGAAAGAATCTCTCACCGCGACCGATCTGGCTGGTGCTTTGCAGGAATCGGCGGTCATGGCGTACAAAGGGATGAGCAACCCGGTAGAAGGTACAATGCTGACCGTGATCAAGGATATTGCCACCGCGGTGCAGGCGGAAGTGGCCGGTGATGACGGGGATGTGGTTGCCGTCATGGAAACAGCGGTCAACGCCGCCGGTGAATCGGTGGCCAACACACCGAATCTCCTCGATGTGCTGCGTCAAGCCGGCGTGGTTGATGCCGGTGGACAGGGACTGCACACCATTTTCGATGGCGCCCTGCGCTACCTCAAGGGTGAGATGGAGCAGATGCGGTTCCGCAAGCCGCAGATCATTGTCACCGATATGCATGCCACCAAATTGCCGCAGATGATCGCCGCTGACGAGATACCATACGGATACTGCACCGAGTTTCTCCTCAAGGGTGAAAAGCTGGACACGGACAAGATGCGGAAGAAGCTGGAAAAGAAAGGCGAGTCGCTTATTGTGGTTGGCGATGATGCAACGGCCAGGGTTCATATTCACACCCTTGAGCCCGGTGATGTTATCTCATACGCCAGCAGCCTCGGCACTCTGCATCAGGTTTCGATCCGGAATATGGACGAGCAGCACCATGATTATCTGGAAATACAGAAAGACAGAGGTCCGGCGGTGGACACGGCAATTGTGGCGGTTGTCGCCGGAGAAGGGTTAGCTGACGTTTTCACCAGCCTCGGGGTAACGGCTATCGTTCCCGGTGGGCAGACGATGAACCCCAGCACCAAGGACTTGCTCCAGGCGGTTGAGGGGGCCGCCTCGGACAAGGTAATAATCCTGCCCAATAATAAGAACATCGTAGCCACCGCCAATCAGGTGCAGTCTCTAACGGAAAAGAAGATTGAGGTGGTGCCGACGACAACCATCCCGCAAGGGGTGGCGGCACTGCTGGCCTTTGACTATGAAGCAAACCTGGAATCAAATATCCAGATAATGACCAGAGCCATGGCAACGGTAAAAACAATTGAGATATGCCGTGCCGTGCGCTCGGCCAAACTGGGGGACCTGAAAATCAAAAAGAAACAGCCGATTGGCTTTCTGGATGGCGATATGGTCGTAGTGGGGGAGAGTGGCCTTGAGGTGCTCAACAAAATGCTGTCCAAGTTGGGCCTGAGCAAAGTTGAGGTAATCACCATTTACTACGGCGCGGATACCAAGTCGGCGGAAGCGGAGCAGGTAGCCAGTGATATTCGCAGCCGGTATCCGCAGTTGCAGATCGAGGTGGTGAAGGGCGGGCAGCCGCACTATAACTATATTATATCGATAGAATAAATATTGGAGTACTAGATATGACAGTTAAAATTGTTACTGATAGCCTATCTGATATTACTGATGACCTGGCGCAGGAGCTGGGGATTACAGTGGTGCCACTCTATGTGCGGTTTGGCGAGGAGGTCTATCGGGATAGGGTGGAAATTACTACCGACGAGTTTTACCATAAACTGGTTCATGGTGCCACCTTTCCGACGACAACGCAGCCTCCACCGGGCGATTTTATAGATGTCTATAAAAAATTGGCCAGGGAAACTGATGAAATTCTGGTTATTGCTGTATCCGGCAAGCTCAGCGGTACCTATCAGTCGGCACTGCAGGCCAAGAACATGATGGAAGGCAAGTGCCGGATTGAAGTCATTGACACACTATCGGTGGCCATGGGTTTTGGGTTGATAGTTATTGAAGCGGCGAAAGCGGCCAAGGCTGGGGCAAACCTTGATGAGCTGGCTGATTTGGTGCGTAAAACTATGCCCCGGTCACATCTTGTTATATATTTTGATACTCTAAAATATCTGGCCAAAGGGGGGCGTATCGGTAAGGCGCAGGGGTTGATGGGCGCAATGTTGTCCATAAAGCCGATACTTACGGTAAAGGATGGCGAGATGGCCCCCCTGACCAGGGTAAGGTCTCCCGCCGCCGGTATGGATTATCTGTACAATTTTGTGCCCGGCTTCTCCAAGATTGAGGCACTGGCAGTGGAGCATGCCACCACACCGGATAAGGCGGATGAGCTGGTTGAGCGCCTCAGCTTGCTTTTGCCCAAAGCGCGTATCTATCGATCAATAGTTAGCCCGGTATTAGGGACACATGCCGGTCCTGACGCCGTCGCGTTAACCGTCCTGGAGGCCGAATAGGCATAAATGCCGGTAAAGGTGGTGACCGACAGCGTCGCTGACCTGCCGTCTCAGGTAGTCGAAGAACTGGGGATTACCGTCATTCCGCTCAATGTTCGCTTTGGCGAGAAGGTATA
>SOKS01000037.1 GCA_004375725.1 Dehalococcoidia bacterium
CATCTCAGTGATAAACCGGCTCACCGCTTCATCATCGACGTCATACACACAGGCCTTGGCAATGTCCCTGGCGACAGTCATCGCCCAGAGCTGCGTCCGGGCCTGGGCACCGGCGCCGAAGATGCCGACCTTCTGCCCTCTGTCTTCGCGGGCAAGATACCTGGTGGCGACCCCGCTGGCGGCACCGGTCCTGACCGCGGTAAGATAGCCGCCGTCCATAATGCAGATAACGTCGCCGGTTTCCGGGTCCTGAAGCAGTACCTTCCCCATGATGGTGGGCAGATGGTGCTTTGCCGGATTGTTCACGTAGCTGGTCACCACCTTGCAGGCCAGTGCGCCCATCTCTTTGAGATACGCCGGCATGTACAGTCCCAGACCTTCCTGCGTGAACAGGTTGATACGTAGGGGCAGAACCACGGTGCCACAGGCAAGCTCGACGAAGGCCTTTTCAACGACCTCCATACACGGTGACATATCAAGCACTTTCATTACGTCATTTTGATTCAGTAATAGCACCGGTTCCCTCCTCCTGTTGTATTCGATAGCAATATATCACGGACAGCCAGTTCTGGCAATTACCGCCGCACTTTGCTTGAAAAGTTGATTTTTGATACGGTGAATGATAGTTTTATATCGTTCGCCAGTAGATGGGAGGTATATACATGGCAGACAAGGACGTCATT
Organism: Dehalococcoidia bacterium; assembly: GCA_004375725.1. Taxonomy (GTDB): domain Bacteria; phylum Chloroflexota; class Dehalococcoidia; order Dehalococcoidales; family RBG-16-60-22; genus E44-bin89. The sequence goes on from SOKS01000037.1 coordinate 684, forward strand.
AAACAGCCAGTGTTCCGCTACATCGAAAATAAACGCGATGAAATTGTCCGCACCCTGAGCGAGCTGGTCCGGATTCCCAGCCTGACCGGACAGGAAGCCGAGGCTCAGAAATACATGCACCGCTTATACTCGACCCTGGGGTTGAAGGTAACAGCAATGGACGCCGACCATGATAAAATCCGCCGCCATAAGGCCTATGTCAAATCGGAGTTCGATTATAAAGGACGCCCCAATATCATCGGCGTCAGGGAAGGCAAACCGCCAGCCAGGTCTCTGGTACTGAACGGGCACATTGACGTGGTCTCTCCGGAACCGGTTGCGCAGTGGGAGTTCCCGCCCTGGGAGGGGCGGGCGGTGGGAAACAAACTCTACGGTCGGGGCGCCTGCGACATGAAGGCGGGGCTGATTGCCAATTACTACGCGCTGAAAGCCTTGCTGGAGACCGGATTCAACCCTGAAGGCACGGTTATCCTGCAGAGCGTCATTGAGGAAGAAACGATGGCCGGCGGTGGGACGCTCGCCTGCCTGCTCGAAGGGTTCACCGCCGATGGGCTCATCATCACTGAGCCAAACATGAAGATAATAATCGCCCATCCCGGCGTTATTTTCTTCAAGGTAAAGGTAATCGGGAAGTCAGCGCATGCCGGCATGGCGCACACCGGCGTTAATGCCATCGGCAAGATGAACCGGGTCTACGATGCTCTGGTTGAGCTCGACGAAAAGCGAGCGCAGGATAATCGCTATCCCCTCTTCGAAAAACACGCTGGTCGCTCCTGCCATCTGAATATCGGCACCTGCCGGGCCGGCGACTGGATTTCCACCGTGGCCGGATGGGCGGAGCTTGACTGCCGGATGTCCCACCTGCCCGCCGAAAGCGTGGACGAAGTGAAGCGACAGGTCCAGCAGGCCGTTAAAAAGGCGGCCGAGAGCGATGAGTGGCTGCGCCAGCACCCGCCGGAAGTCATCTGGTACGAAAGGCAGGTTATACCGTGGGAACAGGCGCCGGACGACCCGTTTATCCTGGCGTTCAAGTCGGCGGCCGATAGCACGCTGAAATCGGATATTGATATTGTTGGAGCAACGTGGGGCATGGACACCCGTTTCGCCCCGTTTTTCAACATGCCGGCCATCTCTTTCGGACCAAACGGCGAGAATATCCACGGTGTGAACGAATACGTGGCTATCGACTCCGTAATAGACTGCACGAAAGTGCTCGCCGCCTTCATCATGGACTGGTGTGGCGTGCAGAAAGCTTAAACAGTGGAGGCCAATATGAATAAGTTATCGGTTAACGGCGAAAGACTATGGAGTACCATCATGGAGACCGCAAAGTTCGGCGGCACCGACAAAGGCGGCGTCTGCCGCTTAACGCTGTCCGATGCTGACCGTCAGGTACGCGACTGGCTGGTCAGAGAGTGCGAGTCAGCCGGATGCGCCGTCAGCATTGACGAAATGGGCAACATCTTTGCCCGGCGTTCCGGTAAAGTGAATACTCTGCCGCCGATTGCCATCGGGAGCCACCTTGACACGCAGCCTTCCGGGGGCAAGTTTGACGGCATTGCCGGTGTCCTCTCCGGCCTTGAGGTGCTGCGCACGCTGAACGAAGCCGGATATACCACCATTGCCCCTCTGGAACTGATTAACTGGACCAACGAGGAAGGCTCTCGCTTCACGCCACCGATGCTGGCCTCGGGGGTGTTCGCCGGTGTTTTTGAGCGTGACTTTACCTATGCCATTGAGGACCGCGACGGTAAAACATTTGTAGCGGAACTGGAGCGCATCGGCTACCGCGGCGAGCGGAAATGCGGCGACCATAAACTGGGTGCCTATTTTGAACTTCACATCGAGCAGGGGCCGGTACTGGAGGCGGAAAACAGGATGATTGGTGTGGTCACCGGCATGCAGGGACAGAGATGGTACGAGGTCACCGTGACCGGGCAGGAAGCCCATGCCGGCAGCACGCCCATGCACCTACGCCACGACGCCATGGTGGCCTGCGCCCGCATGGTCGAGGCAATACATGAAATCGCCCTGAACCATGCCCCTCTCGCCGTTTCAACAGTCGGCCTCGTTGCGGTCAAGCCAAACTCGAGAAATGTTATTCCGGGGTCGGTCTTCTTCACTGTCGACCTCCGCCACCCGGATGACAACGTGCTGCTGCAGATGGACCGGGAATTGAGGGAAAGGGTTGATAACATTGCCAAAGAAACCGATGTACAGGCAAAGCTGGTGAACAACTGGAATGTTGCCTCAATGGAGTTCAACGAGGAATGCATCAACCACGTGCGTAACGCCGCTGAAGCGCTGGGTTACCGTCACCGCGACCTTATTTCCGGAGCCGGTCATGATGCCGTCTACATCGCCAGGGTGGCACCAACGGGCATGATTTTCATTCCGTGCGAACACGGCATCAGTCACAATGAGATGGAGAATACGAAACCTGAATATGTGGCCGCGGGTGCCAACGTTCTCCTGCACGCCGTAACGGCCTATGATGAAGCCAGAAACGCAGCAACGCGCTGATTTACCGCTTCCGGCGCTTCCAGCATCGG
>SOKS01000203.1 GCA_004375725.1 Dehalococcoidia bacterium
CGCCAAATATGGCACCAACTTTCCAGAGTCGGCGAGAAAGATGCTTGATGACTCTGATTGTGCCATTATGGGTTCAACCCGCGATATTAGAGGTGTGCATGGCTATCTGCGGTGGGGGAAGAGATGCTTTGCCAATATTCGTCCGACAAAATACGTGCCGGGCTTGAGGAGCCCGCTGAAAAATCCTGAGGGTATTGATTTTATTATCCTGCGGGAGAACCTCGAGGGGCTTTATCCGGGATGGGAAGGCGATATTGAGCAATTGGCGCCGCTGAAATTGAAGAATGATATGCTCGGTATAACGCTTGATACCACCATGAAGGGCAAGTTTGCGGTTAAAGTAAACACCGAGGCGATAACGAAGGATATCTGCCGCGTCGCCTGCGAGCTTGCTATGAAGAGAAAAGCCAGGGGTGGGCCGGGCAAAGTTACCGTGTCCAGTAAATACAATCTCCTGACGCAGTCGGATGAGCTGTTCCGCCGCATCGCCGAGGAGACGGTCAGGCAGTACCCTGAACTAACCTTCAGCCAGCTTATCATCGACAACTGTGCCCAGCAACTGGTCATCAACCCACAGCAGTTTGATGTGTTGGTCATGGATAATGAGCACGGAGATATTCTGGGTGACGAGGCGGCGTCGCTTATCGGGGGGCTGGGGCTGACTCCCAATGCCTGTGTCGGCAATGAATTTGCCTACTTCGGCGCGGTGCACGGCACGGCGCCTGACATCGCCGGGCAGAACATTATCAATCCCACTGCCATGCTTCTCGCCGGCGCTATGCTTTTAGAACACCTCGGCTATGAGAAAGAGGCAGCCCAGTTGGAGGCAGCGATATATAAAGTCTATCAGGATGGGAAATATTTCACCCGAGACCAGGGAGGGAGTGCTTCCACGACCGAGTTCTGTCAGGCGGTCAAGTCCAATCTGTAAATAGAGTGTGAACAGGTGCCGGAGATGAAACGTATCATCTATGCCCCTTTGTCTGTCATAGTGCTGTGCAGCCTGCTTCTGGTGGGCTGCCAGCGTGGCCCGGAAACCGCGCTGAACCTGTATGGCATTGACCCGATCACCCTCGACCCGGCGGTATCGGGGGAGATGATCTCCCATGAATATATCCAGCAGATTTACAACGGGCTGGTGCGCCTCGGTGAAAACCTGGAGCCGTCCCCGGATATTGCCGAACGGTGGGACGTGAGCGCTGACGGGCGCACCTATACCTTCTATCTGCGCAGAGATATTAAGTTCCAGGATGGCCGGGAGGTGACCGCCAGCGACTTCAAGTACTCGTTTGAGCGCGCCTGTCGACCTGCCACCGGTTCATTGACTGCGGCTACCTATCTGGGGGACATTGTTGGCGTTGAGGAAGTGCTGTCCGGAAAAGCAACAGACATAAGTGGTGTCAGGGTCATCGATGACTACACCCTCCAGATAACCATTGATACCCCAAAATCCTATTTCCTGGCCAAGATGACCTACCCGGTGGCGTTTGTGGTGGACAGCAATGAGGCGGAGCTGGGTGGGGAGTGGTGGCGGGAACCAAACGGAACCGGCCCGTTCCACCTGAAAAAGTGGGAGGAGGAGAATCTGCTCGTCCTGGAAAGGAACGGCCATTATTACGGTGAAAAAGCTGGGGTTGGCACGGTGGTCTTTCATCTGTGGGGCGGTGTGCCGATGAACCTTTATGAGACTGGCGAGATCGATGCCACGGAGGTCTATATCAACTATATTGACAAGGTTACCGACCCTGCGGGCAACTTTTACCAGGAGCTGCAGATTGTGCCGGAGTTAAGTTTCAGCTATCTCGGTTTCGACCATACCAGGCCACCGTTCGACGATGCCAATCTGAGGCGCGCCTTCAGCATGGCACTGGACAAGGACAAGCTGGTTAAGCTCGTCTTCAAAAACATGATGGAGCGGGCCGATGGTATTCTACCGCCGGATATTCCCGGTTTCAATAAGGACCTTGAAGGCCTGGAGTTCGATGTTGAGAAGGCGAGGGAACTGATTGCCAGCTCCAGCTACGGGAGCGTGGACAATTTGCCCCAGATTACACTGACGACGATGGGCTGGGGAGGGTTGATTTCAAACAGCCTGGAAGCCATTGTCTATGAATGGCGGCAGAACCTCGGGGTGGAGGTCAGGGTAAGGCAGCTGGAACCGGAGCAGTTCCTCTATCACCTGAAGGCAGAGAAGGATGAGATGTACTACCTGGGCTGGGTAGCTGACTATCCCCATCCCCAGAACTTCCTCGAAATCCTTTTCCGGACCGGCGAGGACAATAATGCCGGTGAGTACAGCAACCCTTCGGTGGACGATATTCTGAACCAGGCGGGGGTGGAACTCGATTATGCCACCAGCCTGGCGCTTTACCAGGAGGCGGAGCAGATGATGGTTGAGGATGCCGCCTGCATCCCGCTGTGGTTTCCCAAAAACTACTATCTGGTCAAACCGTATGTGAGCGGTTATGAGCTGACACCGATGGGTTACGCCGAACTGAGCAAGGTTTCTGTCGAGCGCGACTGAGCAATGAGCTTATCTCCCGGGCGCTGAGCTCTCGCGTCTTCCCCTCGGCAAGCTCGCCAAGTACAAGGTTTCCAAAGCGGACTCGTTTCAATGCCATTACCCTGTAATCCAGATGGGCGAACATGCGGCGCACCTGCCGTTTTTTGCCCTCGTGGATGGTGAGGCTGTAGTTGAAGGGCTGGATAGTTATCTCCCGGATTTTCGCCGGGCTGGTTTTGCCGTCGTCGAGGTCAAGCCCGTGTTCCAGCCTGCTCATTTCATTTCTTTTCAGTCTGCCCTGAACCTGTACCAGGTATTCCTTCTCGTGCTCGTAGCGGGGGTGGGTCAGGCGGTAGGCAAGGTCACCATCGTTGGTGAGCAGTAGCAGGCCGGTGCTGTCTTTGTCCAGCCGCCCCACCGGGTAAAGCCTGAGGCGGCGATACCTATCTGGCAGGAGGTCGGTTACTTTTTCCCGACCCCGCTCGTCGCTGAGGGTGGAGATATAGCCCGCCGGCTTGTTGAGCATTAAGGTTACCGTTCCTTTGGGCTTGAGGTCGAGCGCCTTTCCGTCCAGCGCGATATCATCTTTGGCGGTGTTTACCGGGTAGCGGAAGTCGGTGACGACGGCACTGTTCACGGTGACGCGCTCATATTTTATGGCGTCGGCCATCTTGCGGCGCGAGCCGAGGCCGGCGGCGGTGAGGGCTTTGAGCAGG
>SOKS01000070.1 GCA_004375725.1 Dehalococcoidia bacterium
TTCACGTAGACCTTTATCTCCCCACCCTCCTCCTCCATCCCCAGAAATTCGTGGCCGGTAGTCTGGCACCAGGCCGGCATGTCCTGTTTGATCCCTTTATCGTCGGCGATAACTTCCAGGACTTCGCCCGGTTTCAACTCTTTAAACTTTTCGGATGTTTTAACAATGGGCATCGGACAGTAAAGGCCGATGCAATCGAGCGTTTTATCCGCCTTCATTGCCACCTCCTTATCTAGATGAAAAGAGTAATCTTCGATTCACGTGCTTCGTTCAGGAAAAAGGCGGCACCGGCCAGGCTGGCGATGTGCTCGCGGAAAGCGTCTTTTTCAGAAAGGCCCATCAAGTTACAGGTGATGCTGCACGGGACTAATTTGACCCCCATCTCCTGGGCCATGGTGATCATCTCGTCGAGGGACGGGTAATTGATATCTTTCATCAGCTTTTTCATCATCCACGTGCCCAGGCCAAACATATTGAGGCGGGAGAGCTTCAGTCTCTTGCTGCCACCCCGGTTCATGAAATTCAGCATCTTCTTCATCAGGCCTTTGCTTCTGATTTTACCCTCATTTTTTTTGATGATATTCAATCCCCAGTACGTGAAGAACATACTCACTTCCATCCCCATGCTGGCCGCCGTGGTCGCCAGGCTAAATCCAGCCAGAGCGTGGTCCAGGTCACCACTGAACATGACTATGGTCAGTTTGTCTTTTTCATCGGCCATTTTGGCTCCTGTTCTCAGTTATTTTCGCCTTTGATTTCAGCACCGCAGTAGGGACACTCTCTCTTGTCACGGGGAACTGGTTTTCGGCATTTGGGACAGTAGAATGCGACAATTCCGCATGCCTGACAGTAGGCTCCTTCGGGTACTATCATCTCTTCATCACAGTACGGGCAAAAAAGTCGTTTCTTCTCTTCTTGTTCTGCCATTATTTCTTCCCCCCTTTTGCCTGCTTTTTCAGGTAACTATCAATCGCTTTGCTCAGAGCCTGTGCGCCCAGGTTGGAGCAGTGAAATTTATTCTTGGGCAGTCCATCAAGTTCTTTGGCCACTAACTCAGGAGTTATTTTCTTCGCCTCATCAAGCGTTTTTCCCTTCGCCATCTCGCTGACCATGCTGGAAACGGCGATGGCCGCCCCGCAGCCGAAGGTTTTGAATTTCACGTCCTCCAGTCGTTTGTCCTTCACCTTTATGTAAAACGTCATCATGTCCCCGCAGACCGGGTTCCCTACCTCACCAACACCATCCGGGTTATCTATCTCACCAACGTTGCGGGGGTTCATGAAATATTCCATAACTTTTTCGCTATATATCGGCATACTAAGCGCCTCCTTCACCCTTTTTGATAAACTTGGCATACAGCGGTGACATCTGCCGCAGCTTTTCCACAATCGGCGGCAGCACCTCAAGTACATAATCTACATCTTTTTCAGTGTTGTCAATGCCAAAAGTGAAAAGTACGGAACCCTGAGCTATCTCATGGGACAAACCCATGGCAATGAGCACGTGCGAGGCTTTGAGTGCCCTCGAGGTACAGGCCGAGCCGCTGGTCACCGCCACTCCCTGGCTGTTCAGGAGCATGAGCATTGACTCACCTTCAATGAATTGCACGCAGAAGCTGGCGTTACCCGGCAGCCTGTTTTCTGGATGACCGGTAATCACCGCATGGTCAATCCGTGCCGGCAGCTCGTTAAGTAGCCGATCGCGCAGGTAGCCAAGGTGTTTCATACGGGATGCCATATCCTTTGTCGCCAATTCTGCCGCCTTTCCCAGCCCCACGATTGCCGGTACATTCTCGGTGCCGGCACGTCGTCCTTCCTCCTGAACTCCGCCATCAAGAAGAGGCATAACACGCACACCTTGGCGTATATAAAGCGCGCCAACGCCTTTGGGCCCGTAGAACTGGTTTCCGGCCAGGCTCAGGGCGTCAACGCCCAGTTCTTTCACATTAACCGGTACCGTACCGGCGCTGGCAATGGCGTCGGTGTGGAACGATATATTGTTTTCTCTGGTTATCCGGGCGATTTCCGGGATAGACTCGATGGTGCCCGCCTCTCCATTGGCGTGCATGACGGAAACAAGCACGGTGTCTTTACGGATTCGTTTTCGCACCTCATCGGGGTCGACCACACCATATCGGTCAACGGGCACTTCACTGAGTTCAAACCCCCATTTTTCGAGCGTTTTTGCTGAATGAAGCACCGAGAAGTGCTCGATTGCGGACACGATTATATGCTTTCCCCTGCCCTGCTGCGCCAGTGCCAGCCCTTTTACGGCGAAGTTGTTGCTCTCGGTACCGCTTCCGGTGAAAATTATCTCGTCGGCGCTGGCACCGATAAGCTCGGCTACCTGTTCCCGTGCCGTGTCCATAGCCTCCCGCGCCGCGTCACCCCAGTCGTGCAGACATGATGGATTGCCGAATAGTTCACCGAGGTATGGCAGCATTGCCTCCCTGACTTCAGGGAGGAGAGGAGTCGTGGCGGCATGGTCCAGATATACCTTCCTCATCAAATCACCTCAGAGTCCTTAAAAGGCCATTCCAGGCTATTATTTCTTCAACCGGCTGTGCAGTTCGTGCAGCAGTTCCTGCTCTATCTCAGCATGTGCTTCCAGCAATTTTCGCGTATGGCTGATGTAAGCGCGCATATCATGAGCGCTTGCCTCCCAGCGATGACGCGCCATACCGCCACTGACCAGCTCCGAGACATGTTTTTTAGAGTGGGCCAGACGATTTCTCAGGTCGATGTGCTCGAGGAAGATAGAGCGCAGTGAAGATTTAAGCTCTTCATCACTGTATCGGTCAACCACTGTCGGCAGCGACGTTTCCTCAAAATGGAAGTGCCTTTGTAATCCATCTTCAATTGCTTTCAGGGTATCATCGAGTTCGCGCAAGCCCTTTTTCTGGTCTAGTCTGCCCGGCATAAAGGCTTCTTTAGCTTCTTCAAAGCCCATCATTGCTTCCGCATCATTGGCCACCTGCTCCAGGTTGTGGAAGCGCTGTCTGATTGTTTTGTGTTCATCAATGACCCTTTCAATAATTGCCAGGTCGTCTTCCATTATTTGCCCTCCTCAAAGGCACAGATGCATATAATTCTACTCTCTTGAGCAGAATAAGTATAACATATAGCCGATTACCGAGCTAGGCTCACCGCTCTCGTATTAAGAAGCTTTAAGCAACCGGTATAAGACAATTCCGGTACTGCCGAGGGCAATTCCGGTGA
>SOKS01000091.1 GCA_004375725.1 Dehalococcoidia bacterium
GGATAAAGGTGAGGTAGTTGCGGGACTCGGTGCTAAAGAGTATGCGGATAGGATAGAATTTCCCCTATCAAGTATGAAGGGGGAATCTAATGTTCACAACAATTGTAGGAATAATTATCGTAGTTCTATCAGGGATAATTGCCCTGTTTGCTCTAAGCATGGGAGGTTATCCCAGCATGCTTAAGTTATTGTTTTATCTGCGCTTTCCGCCTGCAAGGTTCTACTTTAATGCGATGCGAGCCATAGAGAAACTCGAGGCTTTAAGTTTTACGCCCCCCTTCTCGACACCCCAGATACTTAAGCAGGGACTGGTAGATTCATCCGATGTGGGTTTCGAGGAGTTGACTGAAATACTTCGGGAGAACAGGATATTAAGTGGCGAAGTAGAGGAAATCATATTAGTGGAGCTTCGGATTACTGGGGGTATAAAGCAGGGTAACATACCACTCACACCTGAGAAAATGAGGTTCCTAGGGTTGATACAAAAAGGGGAGCAGGTAATTGTGCAACAAGAACAATTTGACCTCAATAGGATAACACGAGATTTACAAGAGCGGAGCGAGGAAATTACTCGCAGGGGTGTGGCTAGATGGCTTGTCGGATTAATCTTGTTGTATATGATAGCAGGTATTTACCTTGTAGCTACTACATAAGAGCATGAACACATTGCCTGACAGAAAACACTTGATTACTCATTTTGTGTGGGCACGATTTTCACCGCTCCCCACACCCCCAGGCGGTCATCCTTGATGATAACCACCCCCCTCAGCCGCCCGATACTCTGCGCCAACTCAATGCCCCTTTCTATATCGGCCACGTCGCTGACCCGGTTGCCGATGGCGGTGGCCGCGGCGTCGGCCAGCGTGGCGGAATCGGCGAGCACAATCACCGCGTCCGCCCGCCCAAAGCTCAGCGAATGCCCCACCATCCCCGAGGACGTGCAGATGCCCAGCGGCGTGTCCTCCGGCTCTATCTGAAGCCCGAGCTTGCCGGTCAGCGGGGAATTGCCGGCAAAGACCCCGATTGTTCTCTGGCGCAGGCTTTTTAGGAAAATATCGCCGCCGTTTTCCACGATGATTTCCGGAGAGAACTCGAGCAGCTCTCCGCCGACAAACCCGGCAATGGCGCCCGCCACCGCCGCCATCGGGCCGACGCCACACCGGCGGGCAGCCTCGGCCATATCGCGGACGATTTTCGGCGCATCTTTCTCAACCTCGAGTGGCTCGAGGGAGGTCAAAAAATCAGGGTGGCGGGCAATGTACCTCTCCAGACTGTCGCGGTACTTCAGCACCATTCTATGCGCTTTGCGCCGCAGGTTGCTCGTGGCGCGCAGGTACAGGTCCGTCTCCTTTACCACGACGTTGCAGACGACCAGGTCATCGCCTTTTACCCAGTGGCGGTAGGTACGCGGCTGATACATCTGACTAAAAGTGAACTTCCATGGCCCGTGGCGGACAGGTCTTGATGCACAGTCCACAGGCCACGCATTTTTCATCGTTGAACCTGACCTGTCTCGTCTTCAGGTCAAGTTCGAAGGCGCCGGGAGGACAGATGGTGACGCAGGCGCCGCAGTGAGTGCAGCGCGCCTCATTCCGGGTGACGTCCTGGCTGAGCGACTGAATTTTCACCCCGGACTTGAGCAGGAATTTAACGCCCTTATCATATTCGTCCTGCTCTCCCTTCAGTTGCAGCACCAGCAGCCCTTCCTCCTCCGGTTCGGCGGTGATGGACGCCCTTAAAATATTGAATTCAAGGTTATAATCCTTGACCAGATGGTAGATGACCGGTTGCTCCACCAGTCGTTTTGGAAAGTGCAGCACCACTCTTTTTGAAACTGCCATTGTCATTACCTCCAGTTAATATCCACAGTTATTTATTGCTTCAAATATGGAATCAAATCTCCAGCGGGCGTTCCGGCAATGGTTTGAAAGCGACCCCGGACTCAACACCCGGCAGCGGTGCCACTGCCTCGGTGAGCAGGAACTCGCCACGTTTTATCCAGTCCTTCAGAACCTCGGCGATTTCCACCGCCCGTGAATAGCTGGACAGAGAGCTGGTGGGCACTTTTTTACCCTGCAGCTTTACCGTGCCGCTCTTCAACTGGGCGTAGTTTACCTCCCCGACGATGTCCGGCTTCTGGTTGGGATAGGCATCCGAATAGTCAATCACCGCACCATATATTTCCTCATCGGTGACGGCGGTGCTGCGGAGGATTTCCTCATCCAGGATGGGTATGGGCACGCCGACCCCCACGGTCAGAGTAACGCCGTAGCCGTACATACTCGCTCCCACCAGCCAGCGGGGGCTCATCTGTTTTAAATCACCGATAACTGCCAGCGTCCCGGCACTCCTTTTGGGCACACCCGCTTCGGTGCGAAGCACATTCGGGTTATGCTGGGTCCCCTGCCAGGCCACATACCCGATACCTCCACCCAGGAAAATCCTGGTGCCAATGCCGATGGTCCGGTAGTGCGGGTCATTGAGTAACGGCGATAGCTGCCCGGCACTGCAGTAGTTGGCATTGCCCAGGCGCGGCTTGAGCACCCCCATGTAGGTATAGATGGTCTTATCGGATAGATTTACGGCGACGTTATAGTTCTGGTAGGCATTGCGGATATTGAACAGCACCGCTTCATTCAGGTCCTTGATATTGAGCCAGGTCTCCAGCCGCTTCCTCGGGTAACAATCGGTGCCGTAGGCAGTCGCCGTCATCCGGATATCCTTGCCCGCCACCAGCTCCTCGATGACATGCCCGCCGCCGTAATTGAAATCGCCGGGATGCACCCGGTTTCTGGGGTCATCGTCGGGCAGGGCATTTGCCCCGAAGAACACGTCCACCGCCGCCAGGCCAGGATAAGCGAGGACATCATTGAGGTAAACGCGACCACCACCCAGCTTGATTCTCGGTTTGCTGTGACCGGTGTTGAAGTAGATACCGGATGAGCACATCGGGCCGAAGGTGCCCGTGGTCACCACGTCGACATGTTGAGCGGCGTGCTTTACGCCTTTTTCTTTGACCAGGTCAATGACTTCTTCAGCATTGACGACTACGGCCTTGCCCTGCCGTATCTTCTCGTTGATTTCCGCTATTGTCTTCATCATGCGTCACTCTCCAGGACATAATTTCACCAGCCGTCCGCCCTTGCGGGCAACGCATGATACATATATTCATCACCACACTTACCAAGCCGCGCTTCATCCTTCTCCCACC
>SOKS01000158.1 GCA_004375725.1 Dehalococcoidia bacterium
CCGCCAGAAAAGAAAATAAGCATTTTTTCTCCGAGCCTGTTCTCCCAAGGGCGTCAGCCTATGGAGACTGGCCGATAGGGTATTGCCGGAAACGGCGGTGCCTCCCGTATTTGGAAAGGAGAGATTATTTTGTTTCTGGAATCATGTGGTGGCTTTGTCACTCGCCTCAGGCCTTCATTTAATCTCTTATCTTCCCGTCTTTTTATCGTTGCCCGTGCATCGCCTCAGGTCAGGAATTGTACGTCGCTAGATATTTCTATCGGAGGTGCACAGGTTTGAAATTAAATAGAAAAAAGCATTTTAAAATCATTGGTATTTGCCTGGCACTCTTAGTCATTGCTACCTCAGTGCCGGGCGCTGTCGGCTGCGCCAAGTCCAGCGAGGCAGCACCGCTGCCACCGAAGCAAAGGTTAAGGGTGGCCACCACCACCAGCCTCTATGACACCGGCCTATGGAGTTACCTGGAGCCGATGTTTGAGGAGCAGTACGGTGTGGAACTGGACGTCATGTATGCCGGTACCGGTAAAGCGCTGGAGTACGGCCGCAGGGGTGATGTGGACATCATCACCGTCCACGATCAAGCGCAGGAGCAAAAATTCATCGCCGAAGGTTACGGGGTGAAGCGAGTGCCCTTTGCCTGCAACTACTTCCTCATGGTGGGCCCGTCCAATGACCCGGCCGGGATAAAGGGCATGAGTCCTGAAGCAGCCTTTAAAAAACTGATGGAGACCGGGAGCGGCAGTTTTGTATCCCGTGGCGATGATTCCGGCACCCATGCTAAAGAAAAGAGCATCTGGCAGAAGGCTGGCTATGAGTATGAGAAAGTTCAGCCGGCAGGTGCCTGGTATATCGAGGCGGGGACCGGCATGGGACCAACGCTGATGATGGCCAGTGAAAAGCAGGGCTATACCCTGACCGATATGGGCACCTATCTGGCCTACAAGGGCAAACTGGAACTCGTGCCCATTGTGGACAAAGGTGATATTCTGCTCAATATCTATTCCGCGATTGCGGTGAATCCGGAGAATGTAAAGGGCGTGAAAATCGACATGGCCAATAACCTGATAGTTTTCCTCACCTCGCCTGAGGTGCAGGAGCTTATCGGTGAATATGGTGTGGGGGAGTACGGCATGCGGCTCTTTACTCCCTGCGCCGGTGCTGAACCCACACCGTAAAAACCGTTGAAGGAGGTGCGAGATGCCTGTTATAGCGATCGTGGTGAAGTGCAAAAAGTGTGGGGCTGAGATAAGGTCGGACTGGAAGTTCTGCCCCGGCTGCGGCGACAAAATCATATGCACGGGCAAATATGAAGTCTGCGCTAATAAATAATCTGTAAAGAGATGATTGAACTGTGGCATGGCCTGGTCAAGGCCCTGGAACTGATTGTTACGCTCGACCCTGAGGTGATGGAGATAGCCGGGAGGTCGCTGAGCATCTCGGTGACCTCCGCTCTCCTCGCTTCTCTTATCTGCGTACCTCTGGCGAGCCTCATTCATTTCCACCAGTTCCGGGGTAAAAGAGCCCTGATAAGCCTGGTTCAGACGTTCTTCAGCGTACCGACGGTGGCAATCGGGCTCTTTGTCTTTGTTTTGTTTTCCCGGGCGGGGCCCCTGGGTGGTCTTGGTCTCATGTTCACACCGACGGTTATGGTGCTGGGGCAGATGCTCTTAATCACGCCGATACTGCTCGGCCTGACCATTTCCGCGCTCAGTGGAGTGGACCGGGGCATCATTGATACCGCAAGGTCGCTGGGCGCCAGCGGTTTGCAGACGTCGATAGTGATTCTCAGGGAGGCCAGGTTCGCCGTTATGGCGGCCATCATCATGGGCTTCGGCCGGGCTATCTCCGAGGTGGGCATAGCCATCATGGTGGGCGGCAATATCCGCGGTTTTACCCGGGTCATCACCACGGCGATTTCACTAGAGACCCAGAAAGGTGAGCTGGAACTGTCCATTGCCTTGGGCATAATCCTGATTTCGATTGCCCTGATTATTAATATCATCCTGAATCGGGTGCAGCAGAGGTAATTATGGCGTTAATCGAGACGGTTAATCTATGCCAGCGATACGGTGAGCGGGATATTTTAAAAAATGTCAATCTCCGCATTGACCGTGGAGAGGTGTTTGCCCTGATTGGACCGACCGGCGCTGGTAAAACGACGCTTTTACGCCTGATAGACCTGATTGATGAACCAGCGTCAGGGAAGATTTTCTTCGATGGTGTGGATGCCGCCGCACCGGCCGCGGTAAGACTCGGGATGCGCCGCCGCATGGCGTTTGTCCTGCAGAAGCCGGTGGTCTTCAACCTGAGCGTTCACGATAACATTGCCTGTGCGCTGAGGTGGCGGGGAGTCAGGGGAAGCAAGCTGAAGGAAAAGGTAAATCATATTACGGATGTGGTGGGCCTTTCTGATTACGGCAACCGGAATGCCAGGCAACTGTCTGGTGGAGAGGTACAGCGGGTGGCCATCGCCCGGGCGATGGCCATTGAACCGGAGGTTCTGCTGCTGGATGAGCCAATGGCCAACCTCGACCCGCTTTCGGCAGCCCGCATCGAGGAGCTAATCAGTAGCATTATCAGGCAGTATGCTACTACCATCATTATGGCGACGCATGACCTGTCGCAGGGGCAGCGCCTTGCCGACCGGATGGCAGTGATGATGGGCGGGGAACTATTGCAGACTGGAAGCTCAAAGGACGTTTTTACATCGCCACGCAACAGGGAGGTGGCTGAGTTTGTCGGCGTGGAGAACATCATTGACGGCGTAATCGCGTCCAGTGAAGATAATATGGTCACTCTCGAGAGCAGAGGAAGGTCTATCGAAGCGATTTCTGATTATCCGGTTGGCGCAGAGGTGTGCGCCTGTATCCGACCGGAGGACATAACACTGGCCCTTTCCAGAATCTCCAGCAGTGCCCGGAATTCTTTTGAGGGGGAAATTACCTGGCTGGTTAACATGGGACCGCTGACACGTGTTGAGGTTCAATGCGGGTTTCCCCTGGTGGCGATGGTGACCAAAAGGTCGGCTGAGGAGATGGGTTTAAACAAGGGAAAGAAGATTTACGCCACCTTTAAAGCGACCGGTGTCCACGTTATCAAGAGAAATTGACATCAAAGTCGGTTGATGCTATATTCTACTCTGTTGGCAGCGTAGCTCAGAGG
>SOKS01000167.1 GCA_004375725.1 Dehalococcoidia bacterium
CTGGATAAAACCTTCATAGAAAGACTTCCTTAATTAATGATAATATAGTGTAATGATATCCTTCCGCTGGAAATACATTGCACTTCCCCTGGTTTTTCTGCTCCTTTCTATCGGTCTCGCCATTTATTTTTTCCCCCGGCTTCCAGATGAGATAGCCTACCATTTCAAGGATGGCCTGCCCGACCGATGGCTGAGCCGCGGAGTCGCCACTGCCTGGCTGCTGGTGCCGCAGTTCTTGCTGACCGGCCTGGGCGCCGCCATTGTTACGGGCATAATCCGGCTGGGCAAACACCTCCAGCCGACCGCCAATAAACGTGCGGAAACAATGCTCTTGCTCATAGGCAATATGGTCGCCCTGCCGCAGCTCGTCCTCGCCTTTGCAATGCTGGCCATTTTCAGCTACAATTCCTACGGGATATACCTCATGCCTTTATGGCTATTCGCCCTGATTGTCATGGGCCTCGGAGGTATCATCCTGGGGGCATTTTTCTTCCTCGCCATACGGCAGATTCTGGCGAGGAAATGACAATTACCGTATGGCATACACTAAGAGGTACTCGTAATGGCAGAAAAAACACCGGGCAACGTCACCATGGAGAAGATTGTCTCACTCAGTCAGCGGCGAGGCTTCATTTTCCCGAGCAGTGAAATCTACGGCGGACTATCAAGCTGCTGGGATTACGGGCCACTGGGGGTGGAGTTGAAACGGAACGTGAAGCAGGCCTGGTGGCGCGCTGTGGTTCAGGAGCGCGATGACATGGTGGGGCTGGACGCCAGTATCCTGATGCATCCGCAAGTCTGGGCGGCCAGCGGACACCTCGAACAGTTCACCGACCCGCTGGTGGAGTGCAAAAGCTGTCACCAGAGATGGCGCAGCGACGAGGTTGCCGACAACAAGTGCCCTTCCTGCGGCGGTGAGCTCACCGAGCCACGCATGTTCAATCTCATGTTCAAAACCTTCATGGGGCCAGTCGAGGATGACGCCAGCGTGGTCTACCTGCGACCGGAGACCGCTCAGGGTATCTTTGTCAATTTTCAGAACGTTCTCAATACGACGCGGAAACGGCTGCCTTTCGGCATTGCCCAGGTCGGCAAGGCCTTCCGCAATGAAATCACCACCGGCAACTTCATCTTCCGCAGCCGTGAGTTCGAGCAGATGGAAATCGAGTATTTTGTCCGGCCGGAGACGGCGGATAAGTGGTTCGATTACTGGGTCGAGGAGAGACAAAAGTGGTACCTGAACCTCGGCATCAGTAAAGAAAACCTCCGCCTGCGCCCCCACGGCGATGAAGAACTGGCCCACTACGCCAGGAAATGCTACGATATCGATTTTAATTTCCCCATGGGCTGGGCAGAGCTGGAGGGTATTGCCAACCGCGGCGACTACGACCTGGCGCAGCACGCCAAATACAGCGGCAAAGAGATGACCTACTTTGACGAGGAATCCAACGAGCACATCGTGCCTTTTATCATTGAGCCATCGGCCGGGGTGGACCGTTCCGTGCTGGCCTTCCTCTGTGATGCCTACGACGAAGAAATCGCCCAGGGTGAGCTGCGGGTGGTGCTCCACCTCAATCCCGCTCTGGCACCGTACAAGGTGGCTTTGCTGCCATTAAGTAAAAAGGAGAACCTGGCCAAGTTTGCCAGGGAAGTGTACGATAGCCTGCGGCCATGCTGGATGGTCAATTATGACGATACCCAGAGCATCGGGCGGAGGTACCGCCGCCAGGACGAGATTGGCACTCCTTACTGTGTTACCATTGACTTCCAGTCGCTGGAGGACAACCAGGTGACCATCCGTGAGCGCGATAGTATGAACCAGATACGGGTCCCCATCGCCACCCTCAAAGATACGCTCGCCGCCAAGCTGGCCGGCGAAGACCTGTTTGCGCTTCCTCCCGGCGGCCAGATATGGAAAGAGGAAACTAAAGGAGGATAAATTGAAAATCCTCCACTTCGCCGATTTGCACCTCGGCGTTGAGACCTACGGACACACCGACCCGACTACGGGGCTTTCCACGCGCCTGCTTGACTTCCTGGCCTCCCTGGATAAGCTCGTTGATTTCGCCATAGAGAATAAGGTAGACCTGGTCATCTTCTGTGGCGATGCCTACAAGACCCGCGAGCCTACCCAGACCCAGCAGCGTGAGTTCGCCCGACGCATCAACCGCCTTTCCTCAAACGACATCCCCACCTTTCTCCTCGTGGGCAACCACGACCTGCCCAACGCCATCGGCCGGGCCACCAGCACTGAAATCTTTGATACCCTGTCGGTGAAAAATGTATTTGTCTCCAGCCGCCCCGATGTCTATAAAATCCCCACCCCCAGCGGCACTGTCCAGGTAGTCTCGCTACCATGGCTGCGGCGCAACGTCCTGTTAAGCCGTGAGGAGACGAAGAATCTTGACTTCGAGCAGTTGAAAGAAAGATTGCAGCAGGCACTGACCAGCGCTATTGAACTCAATATAGCCAAACTTGACCCCACCCTGCCCGCCATCCTTGCCGCCCACGTATGGGTCGCTGGCTCCCAGATTGGCACGGAAAAGCAGATGACCATCGGGCAGGAGCATGTGCTGCTTTTGAGCAATGTGGCCAGCCCTGCCTTTGACTACGTCGCCCTGGGCCATATCCACCGGCACCAGGCCCTGTCTGAGAACCCGCCCGTCGTCTACGCCGGCAGCCTGGCACGGATTGACTTTGGCGACGAGGCCGACGAGAAGGGTTTCTATCTGGTGGAGATTGAGCCTGACAAAGCCAGCGGGCAGCGTCAGGTTGCTTTTGAATTTCAACCGGTAAGCGGCCGCCGCTTCCTCACCATCGACGTGGCGCTGGAGCCTGAGGACATTGACCCCACCGCCACCGTGCTCGGCGTCATTGCCGGGCAGGCAAAAAAGATTAAAGAGGCCATCGTGCGACTGAACATCACCCTGCCCGCACAGCTTGAGGGGCAGCTGCGCGACGGAGACATCAGGGAGGCGCTTAAAGAGGCCTGTTTTGCTACCGTAGCGCGGGAGACACAGCGCGAGACGCGACTGCGGCTGGGGCAGTTCACCGCCGAGGAAATCACCCCCCTCGAAGCCCTGAAAAAGTACCTGGAGTCAAAAAAGACTCCCCCCGAAAGAACCAAAGTGTTGATGGAGTACGGGGAGAG
>SOKS01000104.1 GCA_004375725.1 Dehalococcoidia bacterium
GCACGGCATTGGCGATGTCCTCGGGCTTGCCCAGTACCTCCGTTTCCACTCCGCCCCGCCGGAATGGAATCATCCTGCTCAGGGCTTCAATCTGCGCCGGGCCGAAGGCGGTGCCCTCAGTCAGTACCGGGCCGGGATTGACCACATTGACGTTGATACCGTACTTGCCCAGCCACCTTGCCGCCAGCATGCTCATGCCCATCAGGCCTGCCTTGGAAGCCACATAGGAAGGTGAGGAGAAATAGCCGCCGGTTACCCCGGCTACCGAGCCTATATTTATAATCTTCCCCGAACGCTGTTCAATCATCGGTTTGATGACCGCCCGCATGCAGTAAAACACGCCACTCAGGTCGATGGCAATCTCCTCAGCCCAGCGCTCGTCGGTTAAATCCAGGAAAGGGTTTACCTGGGAAGGGTCAGCAACGCTGGTCGTCTGGGGTAGAATGCCGGCGTTGTTTACCAGGATGTCTATTTTTCCCCACGTATCAAGAACCTGCTGCGTGGAACGGTTGACCCACGCACTGTCCGAGACATCGGTTTCTACGGGCAGGACCTCTCCTCCATGTGTTCCCATTTCTTTGGCAACACGTTCCAGCGGTTCCGGAGGTGGCGCCCATATCGATACTCTGGCGCCCTCTCTGACCAGGGTCATCGCAATCACTTTGCCGATGCCCCGGCTGCCACCGGTAACAATGGCTACCTTGTCTTTGACTAACATGCTGCCTCCTTTCGTCATTCGATATTGTGCTGGGTTACGGAGAGTCGCTCGGCGGTCTTTTTCTCTAACCTGCCTGATTTTATCAAATTACCAAATTTTAGTATAGAGAACTAACCAAATAATAAAACTCACGTTATATATATTGAAAGATTATAAAGCGGGAGGCTGAAAATGGCGAGAGACAGGTCACTGAGTATGTTGTTAATGGCCTTGTTTGGTATCTCTGGCACCCTTATTCTGGTATTCACCTGGCTGCAGCCCATGCCGGGGATGGAGAGGGTACTGAGCACCGTTCTCGGTGCCATCGGGCTTGGTGTGGCCGTCAGCTGTATTCCGCGGTTGAAGTTCCCAAAAGCAGGGACGGGAGCGGAAGAGGTCCCGGTCGAGGTTAAGGCCCGGGACTGAAGGCCGTTTTGTTTGGTCGCCGGCTTTTTTAATAGGGGGAAGCGATACATCGCTCCCCTTTCTTTTACCCGGCAGTTCTAGTAGAATAGGCTTGCCATGGGCGAGCGTGCTACGCCAATCCGACAGCAGTACCTCAGGATCAAGCGGCGATACCCCAACGCCATCGTCCTCTTCCGCCTCGGCGACTTCTACGAGACTTTTGATGAGGACGCGAAGATTGCCTCGCGCGAGCTGGAAATTGTCCTGACGTCTCGTGAGCTGGGCAAAGGGAACAAGGTGCCGCTGGCGGGCATTCCGTACCACGCGCTGGACAACTACCTGGCCCGACTGATAAATCGCGGCTACAAGGTGGCCATCTGCGAGCAGGTTACCAAACCGGGCGAGACGAAAGGCATTGTGCAGAGGGAAGTGGTACGCCTGGTCACGCCGGGTACGGTGGTTGAGCCGGGTCTCCTCGACAGCAAGAAGAACAATTACCTGGTCAGTCTGGTGCTGGGGGAGGAAAAGGCGGGGCTTGCCTGCGTTGACATCACCACCAGCGAATTTTCAGTAACCGAGCTACCGTTATCACGGTTGACCACGGAGATTGAGAGACTGCAGCCATCGGAGGTAATCGCTGCCCAGAATGCCGACCTGTCGGCTCTGGAATTGACCATGCCGGTAAGCCGACTTGACGATTACCGGTATGAGGTTGAGGTGGCGCGGCAGGCACTGCTGGACCACTTCGGCGTGAACACACTCGATGGGTTTGGCTGTGCCGGTCTGCCCCTGGCGGTAAGCGCCGCCGGTGCTGCCATCCACTATATTCAGGAGACACAGAAAAGCGGCCTCGGGCAGATAACCGGCCTGTCAACGTACTCTGCGGAAGCGTACATGGCGCTGGACACGCAGACGCAGCGTAATCTGGAGATATTTCAGGCCAGCCGTAGCGGTAATGTACCGGGCTCGCTGCTTTCGATTATCGACCTCACCCGGACGGCAGGAGGGGGCCGGCTGCTCAAACGGTGGCTGGGCCAGCCGTTACTTGACATAAAAATGTTGAACTGGAGGCAGGACGCCGTTGACTGGTTCAGCGACCATACTCTGGCGCGCACCCGGGCGGTGTCGCTGCTGGGGGAAATATCCGATCTGGAAAGATTGACCAACCGGGTGCGGGGCGGCATTGCCATTCCCCGCGAGCTGGTCACCCTGCGTCGCAGCCTTGAGGCGATACCCGAGATAAAAGGGGTACTGGCGGAGGAAAGCGGAAAACAGGTTGACTGGCTGAAAGACGAGCTTAAGCCCTGTCAGGACACGGTCGACCTGATTGCCCGGGCGCTGGTTGACGACCCCTCCTCGACCATGGGAGAGGGGGAGGCCATCAGACAGGGATTTGCCGAGGAGCTTGACCGCCTGCGTGAGACGTCGAGAAACGCCAAGCAGTACCTGGCCAACCTCGAGCGCAAAGAGCGGGAACAGACAGGGATAAAGTCGCTGAAAATCGGCTTCAACAACGTATTCGGCTACTACATCGAGGTGTCCAAATCCAATCTTAGCCAGGTGCCCTCTGATTATATCCGCAAGCAGACGCTGGTCGGTGGGGAGAGGTTTTTCACCGCCGAACTGAAGGAGTACGAGTCGTTAATCCTGAACGCCAAAGACCGCATCACCGACCTTGAGACATCGCTCTTTCAACAGGTCTGCCGGCAGGTGGCGGCGGCCAGCGAGCGCATCATGGCCGTAGCCGTTGCCCTCGCCCACCTCGATGTTTTCTCCAGCCTGGCCGAGGTCGCGGTGCGCTACCACTACGTCCGCCCCGCATTGAACGACGGGAATGAGATAAACATCAGGCAGGGACGCCACCCGGTGGTGGAGCAGACGCTGGTAGACGCCCACTTTGTGCCCAACGATACGTTTCTGTCCAATGATGACGCCCAGCTTATCGTGCTCACCGGACCGAACATGTCGGGGAAGTCCACCTACCTGCGGCAGGTGGCCCTGATTGTGCTGCTCGCCCAG
>SOKS01000030.1 GCA_004375725.1 Dehalococcoidia bacterium
TGTTCTTTCATAGCCAGTAATATAGTACATAATTCGCCAATTGGCAATTTTCATCATGGGTATTTGATATTAAATTACATAATAATAAATGACTATTGACAAATATAGAATCCTTAAACTACAATTGGCATATAAGTAAATAGTGTTGTGATGCTCAAGATGGAGAGTAAGGTTACCGAGCACCAAGAGGCCGTGCTCGATGTTCTCCTCGAAAAGGTGTATCGGGACAGCGGCTATGATTTCCGTGGCTACAGGCGTGGAACCGTGACCCGCCGTCTGGGTAGAAGAATGCTGACCACGGGTGTAAAAACATATCTTGACTACATGCACTTTTTAGACTCGCATCCTGAAGAGTACGAACGGTTTGCCGATTACCTCACCATAAAGGTCAGCAGTTTCTTCCGCAGTCCTTATACCTTTAAACAGGTGGCAGCCCTCGTGATACCGCAGCTATTGCAATCGAAAAAGAAACAGGGAGACCACTGCTTGAAATTCTGGAGCGCTGGCTGTGCCCATGGCGAAGAGCCGTACTCCATGGCGATCATGCTGGCTGATTTTCTGGGGGAAGAACGTTCCCACTATGATATTGCAATTTACGCCTCTGATATCGGCTCTCTCGATTTAAACAAATTACGTTCCGGCATTTACTCAGCCTCGGATGTTGAAGGCCTGCCTCGTTCCCTTCTGGATACGTATTTTCTCCCTGAGGGCGATGACTATGAAGTGAGGGAAGATATCAGGCAGATGGTCCGGTTTTTCCATTTCGACCTTACTTCAACGCTTGGCCAGCCGTTGCCGGGGATGGACTGCATATTCTGTTGTAACGTTTTGATTTATTTTCAAAGGCAGCTTCAGGAGAGGGTGCTTGAAAAGCTTTATAATTCGCTGGCCGTGCCCGGGTATCTCGTTCTCGGTGAGGTGGAAACGCCAACAACCACTCTTCTGGAGAAACTGGAATGCCTTGATAGCAAGGCGAAGATATACAAGAGGGTTAGGACTTAATTAAGAGCACGGCGGAGGTTTTAGTCCCGCTTAGAATTATTCAGGAGGTAAGAAATGGGCGAGCTTGAGGAAGCGAGGGCTTATAGTGAAGCGTTACTTAACAGTATGGCTGACGGAATAGGTGTGCTTGATCTCGAGGGAAAGGTAATTGATGTCAATGAGCCTCTTCTACAAATGATGGGCTTGAAAAAAGAGGAGATTGTGGGGTTGCCGCTTATACAAGTACTTGGCCCGGTGGTTGAGCCGGCGGAGATTGAAAAGGTCTCTGCTACTATTGGGCAGCTTATGGCTGGCGCTCCGGCGGGGTTCATAGAGATGGTTATCACCCATAAAGACGGCACCCGGGTCACGATATCTATCGGTCCCAGTGTGGTAAGGGATGCTCAGGGTAAGCCGGTGATGTTACTTGCCGTGATGAGAGACATCACAGAGCGCAAGCGGATGGAGCAGGAGATACAGGATAAGAATGAACAATTGAATGCGCAGAACGAGGAGCTTCGAGCGACTGAGGAGGAGCTGCGGGCCAGCAATGAGGAATTACAGGCGGCCAATGAAGAGCTGACGGAAACGCAGGAGCAGCTGATTCGCTCGGAGAGACTGGCGGCGATAGGTCAGCTGGCAGGGGGTGTGGGCCACGAGCTCAGGAACCCTCTCGGTGCCATCAAGAATGCGGTTTACTACATCAAGGGTAAACTGGCTAAAAGTGATTTGGCGGAGAAGGAACCGCGGGTTCTGGAATTTCTTGACATCGTGGATGACGAGGTCAATATCTCCAACAAAATCATTACTGATTTGCTCGGGTTTTCCCGTGTCGGCAAGCCATTGGTTATGCCCACGCCGGTGAGGAAGGTAGTTAAAGAGGCCCTGGCGCGGGTGCCTATTCCGGAAAATGTGGCACTGAACGAGAACCTTGGCCCTGACTCTAAAGAGGTGGCCGTGGACGCGGGGCAGATTCAGCAGGTGCTGGTTAACGTGATTACCAATGCGGTGCAGGCAATGCCAGAGGGTGGAAAACTGACCATAAGCACCAGGGAAAGAAAGGATTTCCTGGAGCTGGATGTAACCGATACCGGAAGCGGCATAGCTGATGAAAACAAAGGTAAGGTTTTTGACCCCCTTTTTACGACGAGGGCAAAGGGTATCGGCCTGGGACTGGCCGTCAGCAAGTCAATAATTGACCGTCACGGCGGGCAAATTGAAGCTAAAAGCGCGGTCGGCAAGGGGACCACGTTTACCATCAGATTACCACTGGAGATACCAGTTCAGGAGGACAGCGTTGAAAAGCAATAATGGGCAAACCAATATCCTGGTCGTTGATGACCTGCGCAGCATGCGGCTGACGCTTGGCGGCATACTGGAGGATAAGGGGTATAACGTCATAGCCGTGGAAGATGGCTACCGGGCCATTGAGGCGGTTAGGCAGGAGCACTTTGACGCTATTTTCATCGATATCAAGATGCCGGGGATAGATGGCGTGCAGACTTTTCGAGAGATCAAAAAGATAGACCCTGATACCACCGTGGTGATGATGACGGCATACTCTGTGGAGGAGCTGGTTAAAGAAGCCCTGGAAGAAGGCGCCCACGCCATTATTTACAAGCCGTTCGATATCAGTATGGTCATCGCCATTATCGAAGAGTTGCTGGTCAAAAAAACACTGGTACTCGTGGTCGATGACCATTTTGCTGACCGGGAGACATTAAAGACAATTCTCGAGGAAAAAGGATATCGGGTCGCCACGGCTGCTGATGGCACTGAGGCCATTGATATGGTCAAGAGCCGGCATTATGACATCGTTTTTCTGGACGTCAGGCTGCCCGATATGACCGGTTTCGAGACCTTTGAACAGGTGAAAAAGATAGACCCGCAGACAGCGGTGATAATGATGACCGGCTATGCCGCAGAGGACCTGGTTAGAAGCGCCATCGGGTCTGGTGCCTATGCGTACCTGTACAAGCCCTTTGATATGAAAAAAGTAATCACTCTGGTTGAGGCGGTATCCAGGGAGAAACAAAAATGACGTCGGTACCGGCCACCATACTGGTTGTGGAAGATGCGACGGGAGAAAGGATAACGCTGTGCGGCATACTGGAGGAAGTCGGCTACAGAGCTATCGGGCTGGAAAAAGGGGCTGATGCGCTGAAGGCAATGAAAAAAGCCCCCTTTGACGTTGTCATTGTTGACATAAAGTTACCTGATGTCAGCGGGCTGGATATACTGGAAATGGCCAGAGAAATTAACCCAGATGTGGCGGTGGTTATCACCACGGGATATGCCAGCGTGGAGACGGCTGTGGACGCGGTAAACCAGGGGGCTTACGCCTATTTTGTCAAACCAGTCAATCCGGATGAAATCAAGAACACCATTGCCAATGCGCTCAAGCAGCAGCGGCTCGCACTGGAGAACAAAAAACTGGTGGAAAGGCTGCAACGCTCCAGCAAGCTGCTTTTTGAAACCAATGAACAATTGCAGAATGACATCGCTGAGCGCAAACGAATTGAAGAAGCGCTGCGACTATCAGCACAGCAGTGGCGAACCACGTTTGATGCCATCGGCGATGCGGTCTGTCTGCTGGATGATGATGCCAAGATTGTGCGCTGTAACAAAGCCATGACCGACCTGCTAGGCATGTCTTACAGCGATATCCACGGTCGAAACTGCTGCGAGCTGATACACGATCGGAAAGAACCAGTTCAGAGGTGCCCCTTTGTGCGTATGAAGAAATCGCGTCGCCGGGAAACTCAAACCCTGTCTCTGGGTAATAAGTGGCTTGAAATCGCCGTGGACCCTCTTGCCGATGAGAAAGGCAATATCACGGGGGCGGTTCACATTATCGCCGATATTACCGAGCGCCGGCGGTGGGAAGAGGTACTGCGCCAATCCGAAGAAATGAGCTCTACATTGCTGAAAAATGCCCCCTATCCGCTGCTCGTGCTCAATGTCGATAATTCAATCAAATACGTTAATCCAGCGCTGGAGGAATTATCCGGGTTTTCCCTGTCTGAGGTTATAGGCATGAAAGCGCCGTATCCGTGGTGGACGAAAGAAACGTGGAATAAAACCAGCCAGGATTTTCATAAGGCACTGAATGAAGGTGCTATAGGCAAAGAGGAACTGTTCCAGAAAAAAAACAGTGAGCGGTTCTGGGTTAACATAAACGCTACACCGGTAATTATAGATGGAGAATATAAATATTATTTAGCGAATTGGGTTGATATCACCGAGCGCAAGCGCATGGAGCAGGAACTAAAGGAAAAAAGTGAACTTCTGGAGGTAAAAAACGAGGAACTTCAGGCGCAGAGTCGGGAGTTAATGATACAGGAGCAGGCGCTGGTGGAGAAGACCAGAGAACTGGAAGTGGCCAGCAAAGCGAAGTCCGAGTTTCTGGCTCACATGTCACACGAGTTGCGCACTCCGCTCAATGTCATCATCGGCTTCTCCGAGTTAATGCTGGATGGTGCGGTGGGAGACTTCAATGAGGAGCATAAACAGTGCCTGAACGATATTTTAGGTAGCGGGCAGCGCCTGTTGAGCCTCATCAATGATATTCTGGACCTCTCCAAGATAGAAGCCGGTAAAATGGAACTAAGAATGAGGAATATCACGCTGCAGAATACTCTGGAGACCTTGAAAAATGAAATGATACCCATAATCAACAGGCGGAAGCAGAACCTTGAACTAATCATCCAGGCTGAGCTCCCGCCGGTGCGAGCCGATAAGGATAAAATACGGCAGGTGTTGATCAATCTGCTGAGCAATGCAACCAAGTTTACTCCAGATGGTGGTCATCTGCGTGTCGAGGTGGTCAGGGAGGACAGATGGTGCCGGGTCAGTGTTATTGACGACGGCATCGGGATAAGAAAAAAGGACCAGAAAATCATTTTTCAGCCTTTCCGGCAGATTGATAGTCCGCTACCGAGGGAAGCCGGTGGTACCGGGCTTGGCCTGGCCATTGCCAAGCAAATCATCGAAAAGCATAGTGGCCAATTATGGGTAAACAGTGAATACGGAAAGGGGAGTCAGTTCCATTTTACCTTGCCACTGGCCATGTCCGGCACCGTTTATCCCTGATAGGTGAATACGGGGCGAACTGACGGGAGGTATTAATTGCGGAAGGAAAAAGTGCTGATAGTAGAAGATAACCCGCAGAATATGAAGTTGCTCGAGATGCTTTTAAGGGCGAAGGACTATATCCTGCTCAAGGCATATGACGGTGAAGAAGCGCTGGCTATGGCAATTCGGGAGCAACCTGACCTGATTGTCATGGACATGCAGCTCCCCAAAATGAGCGGGCTTGAGGTTACGAAACAGCTTAGACAGACGCTTGTTTTCAGTCATACACCGATTATTGCGCTCACCGCCTATGCCATGAGAGGGGATAAGGAGCAATTTATGGAAGCGGGCTGCAATGCCTACCTGTCGAAGCCAATCAATACCCGTGAACTGCCCGTGATAATAGACCGGATGCTACAGGAGCACAGAGAAAATAGTGCTTAGAGCGGTGTAGAAATGACGAAGAAGATACTGGTCGTTGACGATGATCCTTCAATGGTAAGACTGATTTCGCAGGTCCTGTCCAGCAAAGGATACGAAGTGCTGGAATCCAATAATGGCCAGGACGCATTGCGACTTCTGTACAGCCAAAAGCCGGACCTGGTACTGCTCGACGTGGTTATGCCCGTAATGGATGGCTGGCAGACCTGCAGTCGCATCCGTGACATATCGGCTGCCATACCGATTATCATGCTTACCGGTCAGCGTAAAACGGAGGAGGACGTGGCCCAAGGCCTTGATTATGGTGCTGACGAGTATCTCATCAAGCCGGTAGGAAATAAAGAGCTGGTGGCGAGGGTGCAGGCGATGCTGCGGCGCGCCGAGCTGCCTTCATCTGTGGAAGACCAGGGTAAACATGCCGCCTTCAGCGACGGTTATCTTACCGTGGATATAGCCCAGCGCAGAGTAATAGTCGATGGAAATCAGGTAAAATTAACGCCTATTGAGTTCCGCCTGCTGGCTCTCCTGCTACAGAACACCGGGCGCATTCTGATGCACCAGCAACTGCTGGAAAAAGTGTGGGGCTGGGAATACGTTGATGACCTCGATTATGTGCGTATCTATATTTCTCATCTGCGGAAAAAGATAGAGCCGAACCCTGCCCTCCCCAAATATATCATCACCGAACCCGGCGTTGGTTATTACTTTCAAAAGCCGGCCTGAAGGTGAATCTCTTCACTAAGTCTTTGGATTGAATGCTCTGTGCCTGGTGCTTTGCCGAATAATCTGGAAGCTGGTATAATCCTAGACGATATGATGGCAGAAGCAGATTGCTTGCAATTGAGCGCCTACTTCTCAGGGTTGGATTCTGAAGAGCTTGATTCAATCCGCGAGCATATGTTTAAAAAGTCGGTAGCGCGCGGAGAGGTAATTATCTTTGAGGGCGAACCGGCCACGGCCATATACATCGTTATCTCCGGCGTGGTCAAGGTATTTAAAACCTCCACCGATGGCAAGGAGCAGATAATATATCTGGCGCGACCCGGCGACTCATTTAATGATGTGCCGGTCTTTGGCGGGGGGTTGAACCTGGCCAGTGCCGAGGCGATAATGCAGGTAAATCTGTGTGGAATAAAGAAAGATGAACTTAAGGCGATACTGCTGGAAAATCCTAAGCTGGCGGAGAATGTATTGAAGGTGCTTTCGCAGCGAGTCGAGCAGATGGTTTCGCTGGTTGAGGATCTGTCATTCCGGCGTGTGACGGGCAGGGTGGCCAAGATACTGCTTGAGAACGCGGAGGACACGAACGGGCAGAGGCACAGGCTGACCCAGCAGGAGATGGCCGCTATGGCCGGTACGGCCAGAGAAATGATTGGACGGTCACTCAAGCTGCTGGAGGATGAGGGAAAAGTAAGGTTGGAGCGCAATCGTATTGTGATCACGGATAAAAAAGCACTGGGGGAGATTGCCGGTGTTAGCACGTGAGACAAAAGTCGCTGACAGGTGTATGAATCGGGTATTAGACTATTGCTGTCTGGAGAATATGGAATAAATGGCCAAAATACCGGAAATCGATCGGAATAAGTGCAACGGCTGTGGGCTTTGTGTGGGAGTATGCTCTTGTCAGGCTCTAGTGCTCGTTGACAATACGGTCGAGGTCAGGGAAAAGAGAGAATGCCATCAGTGCACCAGATGGTGCACGATGTGTGAAATGGTATGTCCCACCGGGGCCATACAGTGCCCCTTCGAGGTAGTCACCGAGGAGTAGCGTCGTTCCGCAGACCCTTCCTGGCCAGCACAATTTCCGGTTCTTTTTCCATTACACCTATCTTTTAGCTTGTTTTTTCGTTATTTTAAATATGGGACAAAAGTCACATACAGGAGCAATCTACCGAACTAAAATGGGCTAGATAACAAGATGAGGAGGTGTGTGATGATGAATAGAAGTAACGTGAAAGAAAAGAAGTCGGCAGAAATAAAGTCCTGCCGGCATTACTGGGATATTGAAGCCGCTAGTGGCCCGGTAAGCAGGGGTATCTGCAAGATCTGTGGTGAGAAAAAGGAGTTCCAGAATTCATGGATAGCTTCCAGCTATATGGGTAAGGATGCCCGGGTTTTTGACCTGCCCAACATGCTTGAAGAGGAAAAGGAAGATGAAGAGGGTTCCTGATAGAGTATAACGAGACAGAGTAAAGGTATCAGTATTCGGAGGGGTGAAAAACCCCTCCGTTCATTTATGATAGCTGCAAGTCTACATTTTGTTGTAAGATAAGAGGGCAATGGTTGACGCAGTAAAACGGGTGGCCGTTCTTGGTTCTACCGGCTCCATCGGCCGGCAAACGCTTGATGTTATCCGGGCAATGCCGCAGCGATTTCGCGTTGTCGGGCTGGCAGCGGGGAAAAACATGGACTTACTTGCCGGGCAGGTCAAAGAATTTGAACCGGAGTTCATTGGCTACCCGCCTGAAAATGATGATATTGAGCGATTAAAGCGTGTAGCAGGCATAAAATATGATTTGCTGCCACTGGATGAAATTGCGGCTACCCCGAATGTAGATATTGTGGTCATTGCCACGTCCGGACAGGCGGGATTGGCGCCGACGCTGGCAGCGTCGCGGGCGGGTAAAAATATCGCGCTGGCCAACAAAGAATCGCTGGTCTCAGCGGGGGAGATTATTACCAGTGAAGCCAAGAAAAGTGGTGCCCGGATTTTGCCCGTTGACAGCGAGCACAGCGCTATATGGCAGTGTCTTGGTGGTGAGAGTCAGGAGGCAGCCCGGATAATTCTGACAGCTTCAGGAGGGCCGTTTCGTCAGTTCTCGTTCGAGCAGCTGGCAGAGGTAACGGTAGCGCAGGCGTTGCGGCATCCTTCGTGGCGTATGGGGAAGAAGGTGACCATAGACTCGGCGACGCTGATGAATAAGGGGCTTGAAATCATTGAAGCGCACTGGCTCTTCAGTATGCCCTATGACCGCATTGACGTGCTTGTCCATCCTCAGAGCATCATACATTCCATGGTGGAGTTTATCGACGGCTCAATTAAAGCGCAGCTGAGCTATCCCGATATGCGCTTGCCCATACAGTACGCCCTGTCCTATCCGGAAAGGCTTGCCAATCCACAGCTTCCCCGGCTGGACTGGGCTCTGGTAAAAAATCTGGACTTTGAGCTACCCGATTATGATAGGTTTCCCTGCCTGCAACTGGCCATTGAGGCGGGCAAACAGGGCGGAACCTATCCGGCGGTACTATGCGCGGCTGACGAGGTGGCCGTGGAACTCTTTCTCGACGGGCGTATCCGGTTTACCGATATCGCTGGACTCATTGAGCGGACACTGGAGCAGCACCAGCTTGTTGCCAAACCTTCTTTAGAAGAAATCGAGGCGGCGGATGCCTGGGGCCGGGAAACGTTACTCAAAACGGCGAGTGGAGTGAAGTAATGGAAGTTTTCATCACCGTAATTGCTTTTCTGGGAATACTGGCGGTATTGATTATCGCCCACGAATTCGGGCACTATATCACCGCCAGAGCCTCGGGTGTCACGGTGGAAGAGGTGGGCATCGGTTTTCCGCCCCGACTGCTTTCGTTCAAGGGCGGCGGCACCATTTACTCGTTGAATGCGATACCGCTGGGCGGCTTTGTCAAGATGGCCGGCGAAGAGGACGCCAAGGTGGCGGGAAGCCTCGCCAGCAAGAGCATCCCGGCCAGACTGCTGACACTCAGCGCCGGCTCGCTGATGAACCTGCTATTGCCTCTGCTGCTCTTCTCGGTGGCTTTCATGGTCCCGCACAATATTGTTTACGGACAGGTGCAGGTTGATGAGGTGGCCGCGAACTCACCCGCGGCCAGGGCAGGAATCGTTGCCGGAGACTCTATCCTTGAGATAAACGGGAAGCAGGTCAATAGCGTCGGCGATGTGCAGCGCGGCATTCAGCTTAACCTGGGACAGGCCGTTAGCCTGCTCATCCAGCATGCTGACGACACTGTTGAGGAAGTCAGGGCAGTACCGCGCTGGCAGCCACCGGAGGGGGAAGGAGCCATTGGCGTCGCGGTGAGAACCGTTTCGCCGACGGTTGTCCGGCAGAGCTATCCTTTCTGGCAGGCGATACCGATGGGCGTGCGGGAATGCATTGACACCTTCGTGCTGTTCAAGAACGGCATTATCAGCATGATTATTGGCAGCGTGCCGAGAATTTTGGCCGGGCCGGTGGGCATTGCGCAGCTTACCGGCGAGGTGGCCCAGGCAGGGTTCAGTCCACTGCTGGAGTTCGCTGCCTTTCTGAGCATCAACCTGGCCATCATCAACCTGCTTCCCCTGCCGGCACTGGACGGCGGGAGGATTGCCTTTGTCCTTCTGGAGGCAGTGCGGCGTGGCAAACGTGTGTCGGCCCGAGTCGAGGGGATGATTCACATGGCCGGCTTTGCCATGCTGATTACCTTTCTTGTTTTGATTACCTATCAGGATATAATCCGCATCGTCAGCGGCGAGAGTCTGCTGCCATGATGAAAAGGCGCATTTCAAAACAGATACAGATTGGTGGGGTGGCCATCGGGGGTGGGGCATCCATCGTGGTGCAGTCCATGACCAACACGGACACCCGCGATGTTCGGGCGACCATCAATCAAATCAGAGAACTTGAGCAGGTCGGCTGTGAACTGGTGCGGGTCGCCGTGCCCGATGCTGAGGCTGCCCGTGCCATTGCTGACATAAAGAAAGGCATCCACATCCCACTGGTTGCCGATATTCACTTTGATTACAGGCTGGCATTGATGGCGCTGGAGGCGGGCGCCGATGGGCTGAGGCTGAACCCGGGCAACATCGGCGCGGCGGAGAAGGTGAAGGCGGTGGCGCTGGCGGCGAAAGAGAGAGGCGTGCCGATACGCATCGGGGTGAACGCCGGCAGCCTGCCCAAAACGGCCAATCTTAAATTAAGCGTTGCCGGGAGAATGGTCGAGGCAGCTTTAGAGCAGATACGGCTTTTAGAAAGCCTCGACTTTGATCTGATAAAAGTATCATTGAAGGCATTTGACGTGCCGACGATGGTTGAAGCCAATAAGAGCCTTGCCGAAAAAATGCCTTATCCGCTGCACCTGGGCGTTACCGAGGCGGGCACGCCGAAGCGGGGCGTCATCCGCAGCGCGGTGGGCATCGGCACATTGCTGTATATGGGCATCGGCGATACTATCCGCGTTTCCCTCACCGCCCACCCCCGCGAGGAGGTCATCGCCGGCTATGAAATTTTAAAGAGCCTGAACCTGCGCCAGCACGGCCCGATACTCATTAGCTGCCCCTCCTGTGGTCGGGCGGAAGTTGATATTGTAAAATTAGCGGAGGAGGTGGAGGAGCAGCTTTTGAAGATAACCAGGCCGATAAAGGTGGCGGTGATGGGCTGCGTGGTCAACGGCCCCGGCGAGGCCAAAGACGCCGACGTCGGCATCGCCTGCGGGAAGGGGAAAGGCGTTATCTTCAGGAAGGGGAAAAAGGTGGGGGTGGTGGCGGAAAAAGACTT
>SOKS01000013.1 GCA_004375725.1 Dehalococcoidia bacterium
GGTGGCTGGCGTTTTATCGACTCCCAAATTCGCTGGTAGTACTGCCTTCGGCCGGCGGCGAGCCGCGCCAAGTGGCTCAACTGCATGAGCTGGCGCAAAGCATTCCTCTCTTCGTTAGTTGGATGCCCGACGGTGAGCACCTGCTTTTTGGCAAACGCAGAAGAGAATTGTGGAAAGTGAATATAGAAACCGGCGAGCAGCAGCAGATAGGCCCGGCGATTGAAAACCTGGCCCACGCGACCATGCATCCTGATGGCAGGCAAATTACCTTTACCGTCGAGCAGTCGGGCTCGGAACTGTGGGTCATGGAGAACTTTCTGCCGGATTAGTGGATAGAAAGGAGGTGAATGCAGCGGAAACAGAAGACAGAAGACAGAAGAAGTAGGCCGGTGAGCAGTAGGTGCTAAGCCCGTTTCTCACCGGCCCGACGTAATCCGGACGTTAACTCTGCGCGTCCGGACACACGTTCGTTTCATTATATCGCAGAGGAAGAACCAATGCAAATATGGAGGTATTTACTATGTTTGGCAAAAACAGAAACAAGAAAGTTGGGCTTTGTCTGATGGTTGTAACGAGTTGTTTCATCCTGGCCGGCCTCTGGGCCGTCCTGGCAACGCCCGAAACCGCCCTGGCCAAGAAGCCAACTGATCCCGGCGGCGGTGGCGGTGGCGGCGGGAAAGAGAAGGTACCAACCTGCGTGAAATTTGACGGCGGCGGCAGCGTTGTGGGAGATCAAGGCAACACCATCTATTGCCACAATAAAAAGGAAAAGATTACGGTCGAATTCTCCAATGCCCTCTCCTTTGGCGGTCGCCTCCATCTCCAGACGAACAGCACCGACAAGGCCAACGTAGGCCGAGGTCTGTTCATCGACTTCGGCACCCCCGTCACACTTGCGCCCGGTACCCCCAATGAAATGCCGATCCAAACAACCGACGAGGCGCTATTTGACATACACGGAAGGGTTCTTGGCGTCAGTGCAAATCTACGTGTTGGAGCACACCAGGAGTTCGACTTTTTCAATATGGTGGAAAACCCCAATAGCAATGTGAATCTGCGCATCCGTGTCTTGTTTTATTTCACAGATGGCAGTAGAGACAGCCTCCTCATCCGACTCGACCCCGACGGCACTGGTCGCACCTGCCCGAGCAGCGACCCAGTAACCGTAACCTTCCTCGGCGAACAGGGGGGAAAGAACATGTGGAGGGTCGAGACCCAGGAGATGGTGGTTAAAGGTGCATGCCTCAGCCGAAGCAACGAGTGCGAGGACGGCGACACCGACAGCGGCGGCGAAGGATGCCTCCTCGACGTCAACACCCCCGGCCTTGAAGAACCGGACGGCCATATCGCGTTGAACTTCGGTTTCATAGTGACTGCGGCACCGTAGCCGAGATATCGGTAGGCGAAAACTATGGAAGAAAGAAGTCCGGCGCCAGCGGAGCAATAGCCACCGGTGGCGGTGCTTAGCACCAAAGTAAGAAGAAATCTGGGCAGCGTCAGGTAGGTAGTGGCTGGCGGCAGAGGGCAGCGAAACACCAGGGCAAGCCCGCTGGGGCATCGTTTCGCTTTGCCCCAGCCATCTAAGCTGTTACTGTCTCGAAGACCGTAAAGCATAGTTGCGTTAACTTTTTTTAAGGAGGACTATTATGGGTAGAAAATCGAAGATCCGCTGCGGTGGATTGATTTTTAGAGGGTTAGCCGGTTTTATGTTCATAGCGCTTGCGATTGCCTTGCCTTCGATGAGCATGGATTTTACCCAAGAGCCATCGCGGCTTGGCAGTGGCCAGGTGTATTCCATCGCCTTCAGCCCGGATGGAACAATTTTAGCCGCCTGGCACGAGGCGAGAGGAGCAGTTCTTCTCTGGGATGTTGAGGCACAAAAGCAGGTGGGCTCGTTGATAGGACATTTAGACATTACTGATGCCCTTGCTTTCAGCCCGGATCGCACAATACTCGCTTCAGCCGGTGGATGGTATGACAAGGCAGTTTATCTCTGGGATTTTCGGGCACAGAAGCAGGTGGGGGTGTTGGGGGGACATTCGGCGCATATAGGTTCGGTCGCCTTCAGTCCGAATGGGAAGCTCCTGGTATCAACAGTATTCTGGGACGACACAGTTCACTTCTGGGATGTTAAGGGGCAGAAACAGGTGGGAGTGTTGACAGGTCATGATGCTTCAGACATGGGGTGGTTCGACCAAGTCGCCTTTAGCCCGGACGGGAAGTGGCTGGCTTGTGGAAGTCAAAACGGCGTTGAGCTCTGGGAACTGAATCTGCCAGGCCCCATTTCTCGAGCTTACGCCTATGGCCCCCAGCCGTTTGATGGTACCCTACATGCCGATACCTGGATTAACCTTGCCTGGATGCCGGGAGATATCGCAGTCTCGCATGATGTGTATCTGGGTGAAAGTTTTGACGATGTGAACAGCGGAGCCGAAGGTACATTCGTGGGCAACCAAGCCGTAACGAGTCTTATTGTGGGCCTGCCCGGATTTGCTATTCCCGATGGCCTTGTTCCGGGCAAGACATACTATTGGCGGATTGATGAGGTCAATGAAACCGAGCCAAATAGTCCGTGGAAAGGCAACGTCTGGAGCTTTAGCATTCCTCCCAAAACTGCATACTTTCCCAACCCGGCTGATGGTGCCGAGTCTGTGAATCCCAATGTTGAGCTCAACTGGACGGCAGGTTTCGGTTCGAGACGACACACTGTATATTTCGGCGAGAATTTTGACGATGTGAAAAACGCCACCGGGGGGCTCAATCAGGTAGCGACAACCTATACGCCCGGCCCACTTAAATTGGCTAAAACTTATTACTGGCGGGTAGATGAGCTTACCGGTGGGCGAGACAGCAGCGAAACGCTTAAAGGCGACGTCTGGAGCTTTACTACTGAGGGAGCCGTCGGGAGCCCGAATCCGTCTAATGGCGCCGTGGATGTAAAGCAGACACAGATTATTACCTGGTCGCCGGGAATTTATGCCGCTTCGCATCAGGTCTACTTCGGCAACGACCAGGAGGCCGTACGCAATG
>SOKS01000074.1 GCA_004375725.1 Dehalococcoidia bacterium
CCCTCCCGCATCCCCTGCGCCATCAGCGCCTGCATTCCAGCCATTTCCTCGACGGTGGCGAAGCGGTCGACAAAGCCCATTGTTTCCAATCGCAGAGCGTTGTGGGGTACCAGGTAGGCTACATTAATCGCTACTTTGCGGTCGAAACGGGCCAGGAATTCACCGACCGAGCTCCAGTCCCAGGCGATGTCTGGATTGCCGTTCAGACCGGAGAGGTAGCGCCGCATCATCTGCAGGTTATCCGGGGATAGGGGGGCGTAGGATAATCCGTCCAGCCCAATCAGATCGGTGGTGACACCCTGCATCACCTTGACCTGGTGCCTGGGGTTAGCCAGCATCATAACGTCGGAATGGGTGTGCATGTCGATGAAACCGGGGCAGACCACGAGTCCGCTAGCGTCAATTATACGACTTGCCTGAGAAGGCTCCAGCTTGCCAATGGCGGCTATCCGGTTGCCCTGGAGGCCAATATCACCATAGTACCCGGGGCTGCCAGACCCATCAATTACCCTGCCTCCCCGTATGATTATATCGAACATGATTCCTCCTTAATATCACGCATTGGTATCGTGGCCCCGTGGCACAAGTTTACTGTATAGTGAACTGACGGTCAAACTATAAATGGTTATCATTGTTTGACGAAAAGGGAACTTGTGCCGTAAAGTATTGGCAGCAGTTCAAGCCATAAATCATCGCATGGCTGAATTGACGCCAAAACTGTTTATCGCGAATAAATAAGGAGGTATCTAAATATGCGATACGGTTCCGGTAAATATACCTATGAGCTGGTGGAGGGATGGGCAAAGCTGCCTGAAGGTACATCATTTCTGGACGTCTGTGGCATCTGCGTTGATGCGCAGGACAGGGTATATGTGCTGAACAGGAGTGCCGAGCACCCGATAGCGGTCTTTGACCGTGAAGGTAACTTTCTGACTTCATGGGGTCAGGGATTGTTCAAACGCGCGCATGGCAGCGGCGTTGGCCCTGATGGCGCCATCTACTGCACCGATGACAGGAACCATACCGTGCGCAAGTTTACCCCGGAGGGGAAACTGCTCATGACACTGGGCAATGAGGACCAACCTTCAGATAACGGCTACGTCCACGACGGGTTCGATTTCTTCTGGAGCCTGACGACGATTGCCAAAGGTAGCTCGCCGTTTAATCGCCCCACCGGGGTGGCGATAGCCAAATCGGGTAACATTTATGTGGCTGATGGTTACGGCAACGCCCGGGTACATAAGTTCACGGCTGATGGCAAGCTGCTGTTATCGTGGGGTGAGCCCGGCTATGCTCCGGGCCATTTCCGGCTGCCACACAGCATATACGTGGACAAGCAGGAGCGGGTATGGATTCCTGACCGGGAGAACAGCCGTGTCCAGATTTTTGATAACAACGGAAAATTCCTCGACCAGTGGGAGAACGTTTTCCGCCCCACCGATGTCTACATTGACGATGAGGGCGTTGTCTTTGTTTCCGAGCTGTGTCTGCGTTTGAGTATCTTCAGCCCGGATGGTAAACTGCTGGCACGCTGGGGGACGCAGGAGAAGCAAAAGGAGACAGCTTTATTCGTCGCTCCACATGCCATTGCCCTTGATTCCCGCGGTGATATCTACGTTGGGGAGGTCGCCATGACCTATGCTAAAGTTGACCGTGGCCCAAGAGTGCTGCAGAAGTTCGCCCGCAAATCATAGCTGAAGTTAGAAACAGGAGAGGCAATGACCAGAAAAAAAGTAATCGTGCCTGAGACTATACACCGTGCCGGACTGGAAATCTTGCGACAGGAAGCCGATGTCATTGATTTAGCTGAGCAGCGTGGACAACCTTTGCGCGATTACGTTGCGGAGGCGCATGCCATCGTCGTCAGGGTGGCCAAAATCGACAAAGAACTGCTGGAACAGGCGGGGAACCTGATGATTATCGCCAAGCACGGCGTCGGCTACGACAATATAGATGTTGAAGCCGCCACGCAGAAAGGAGTGGTGGTGATAAATACGCCGCTGGATAACGCCGAATCGGTCGCCGAGCATAACCTGGGCCTGATGCTCTCTTTATCCAAAAATATAGCTATTGCTGACCGTGAGCTCAGAACAGGTAAGCTGGCGCCACGGGAGAAATACACCGGAATAGAGCTAAAAGATAAAAACCTGGGCCTTATCGGCGTGGGCAGAGTTGGGTCGACTCTTGCGTACAAGTGCCAGGCGGCATTCAATATGAAGGTTCTCGTCTATGACCCGTACATTTCCAGGGAAAAAGCCGACCAGCTGAGCGTCACCAAAATTGAGAAACTGGATGACGTGCTGAGAGCGGCTGATTACGTCGCCATCTGCGTTCCGCTGACCGAGGAAACAGCCAACCTCATCGGGGCCAGAGAACTGGGCTTGATGAAGCCTGATGCCTTTCTGGTAAACAGTTCGCGGGGTGGCATTGTTGACGAGCAGGCGCTTTACGACTGTCTAGCAAAGGGGAAAATCGCCGGGGCGGCCATGGACGTTTACGTCAAAGAGCCGCCGGCTGCGGACCACCCGCTGCTCAGCCTGGATAACTTCATCAGTACGCCGCACATTGCCGGCAGTACCCGGGAGGCGATGCGGCGGATGGCCGTTACGGTAGCCGAGGAAGTACTCAGGGTGTTCCACGGTGAAAGGCCGAAATTCCCGGTCAACCCTCAGGTACTTGATTAGTTGCTAAGGCAATTATCAGGGGGGAGTGTTTATGGCGGCACTCCCCCTTTTTATTTCTGAATCTCTGAAATTAAACCTTCTTAAACAATGGTCATGCCGCCGTCAACCAGGAGTGTCTGGCCGGTGACGTAATCGGATGCGTCTGAAGCCAGGAAAACGGCCGCGCCGGCGTAGTCCCTCGGATATGCCTCCCGACCAATCGGTATGCCTTCAATTATCTTTTTCAGGTCGTCCGGGTTCTCTTCAAAGTATTTCTGGTTAATTGGCGTCATGGTCAGCCCTGGCCCGATGGCATTTATGTTGATATTGTACTTGCTCCACTCGAGGGCGAGGGCGCGGGTCAG
>SOKS01000208.1 GCA_004375725.1 Dehalococcoidia bacterium
CTGGCAAAGTGAGGTGATGCATATGGAAACCGGAACGTGGAAGGTAAAAACGGGATTGGCTCAGATGCTCAAGGGCGGGGTCATCATGGATGTGATCAACCCGGAGCATGCCAAGATTGCTGAGGATGCTGGTGCCTGCGCGGTGATGGCCCTGGAGAGGGTGCCGGCCGATATCCGTGCCGAGGGTGGGGTTGCTCGAATGGCCGACCCGACGGTTATTGAGGCCATTATGAAGGCGGTTTCCATACCGGTAATGGCGAAATGCCGGATAGGGCACTTCGTGGAGGCGCAGGCGCTGGAAACGCTCGGCGTGGACTACATCGACGAATCGGAAGTGCTCACCCCGGCCGATGAGAGCCACCATATCTGGAAGCACGACTTCAAGGTTCCGTTCGTCTGCGGCTGCCGCAACCTTGGCGAAGCCCTGCGCCGCATCGGTGAGGGGGCCGCGATGATCCGGACCAAGGGTGAGGCTGGCACTGGCAACATTGTTGAGGCAGTCAGGCACATGCGCGCGGTGATGGACAGCATCCGTGAGCTGGTCAATACTCCGCAGGAAGAACTGATGTCCAAGGCCAAGGAGATGGGAGCGCCTTTTGAGCTGGTCAATGAAGTGCACAAGGCAGGGAAGCTGCCCGTGGTCAACTTTGCTGCCGGCGGCGTGGCCACTCCGGCGGATGCAGCGCTGATGATGCAGCTTGGCACGGACGGCGTCTTCGTTGGCTCCGGCGTTTTCAAGTCATCCAATCCTTCGGCGCGGGCGCAGGCGATTGTCAAAGCCACCACGCATTACAACGACCCGCAGATAATTGCGGAGGTTTCCAAGAATCTGGGCGAGGCGATGCCCGGACTGGATATAAAGCAAATTCCGTCTGAGGAGTTGCTGGCACCGAGAGGTTGGTAATATGAAGATTGGCGTCCTTGCCTCGCAGGGAGCCTTTATCGAACATATCGAAAAGTTGCGCCAGCTGGGAGTTGAAGCTATGCCCGTCCGCTTGCCCGAAGAAATTGAGGGTCTGGACGGGCTTATTATTCCCGGCGGGGAGAGCACGTCCATCGGGCGCCTGATGCGGGATTACAAACTCACGCAGGCGATTCGAGACCGGGTCAAGAATGGAATGTCCGTATTCGGTACCTGCGCCGGCATGATTCTAATGGCCAGGAAAAGCGACGACGCTTACCTGGAGTCGCCGGGACTGATGGGCATTACCGTCAGGCGCAATGCCTTCGGACGGCAGCGGGAGAGCTTTGAGACAGAATTAAATGTGCCGGTACTGGGTGAAAAACCCTTCCCCGGCGTTTTCATCCGTGCTCCACTGATTGAACAGGTCAACGGGACTGTGGAAGTACTGGCACGCCTGGCCGACAGTACCATCGTTGCCGTGCGAGATGGTAAAATGCTGGCGCTGGCCTTTCATCCCGAGCTAACGGATGACCCGCGGTTTCATCAATATTTTCTGGAGATCGTGTCCGGACGAGATTAAGTGGTTACCGGAGGGGATAGTTGCAGAAGGTAATTACCGACGATCTGGAGGCATTGCTGGATATCCTGCCACCTCACATACGGCAGCCACTATGTGAGCAGAAAGACCTCAGTGAGCTGCTGGAAGTGGTGCTGGACCTGGGGCGTCCTCCGGAAGCCCGCTTCCCCAGCCGGGAGGTGACACTCAATCCCAAAGAAGTTGACGAGGCGGATATCGACTATGTGGTTTCACGCATCGGCAGCTTCGGTGATGACAACCGGGCCGGGATTGAGCGGACGCTGCATCGCATATCCGCCATCAGAAATCGCAAGGGGCGCGTTGTTGGCCTGACCTGTCGCGTGGGTCGCGCCGTTTTCGGCACGATAAAGGTGATTGAGGACCTGGTGGAGTCGGGCAAGAGCGTCATGCTGCTGGGCCGTCCCGGCGTGGGCAAGACAACGATGCTGCGGGAAGTGGCCCGGGTGCTAGCCGACGATGTGAACAAGCGGGTGATTATTGTCGATACGTCCAATGAGATTGCTGGTGACGGAGATATCCCACATCCGGCCATCGGTCATGCCCGCAGGATGCAGGTGAAAACGCCGGCCAGGCAGCACGCGGTGATGATAGAGGCGGTGGAAAACCACATGCCCGAAGTTATCGTCATTGACGAGATTGGCACCGAACTCGAAGCACAGGCCGCGCGCACCATCGCCGAGCGTGGCGTCCAGCTGGTCGGTACCGCTCATGGCAATACTCTGGAAAACCTGATGCTGAATCCCACCCTCGCCGACCTTATCGGCGGCATACAGTCGGTCACCCTGGGAGATGAGGAGGCGCGGCGGAGGGGCACCCAGAAGTCGGTACTGGAGCGGACATCCCCGCCCACCTTCGACATTGTGGTTGAAATTCAGGAACGGGACCGCGTGGCCATTCATCCCGATGTTGCCGAGGCGGTTGACGCCATTCTGCGGAGTCAGCCCGTTGATACGGAGATAAGATGGATGGATGAAAGCGGTAAAATAAGGGTAGAAAAACCACCGGTGGAGTTAAAAAAGGGCAAAGAAAAGAAACCGGCCAGTCGCGACCAGCACCGTATTCACCTCTTTGGGGTCAATCGTATCAGGCTGGAGCACATGGCCAAGGAGATGAAGCTGAGCCTGGACATTGTTGATAACCTGCGGGAGGCCAATCTCTTTGTCACCTCCAAGAACTACTACCGCCGGAAGCCGCAGAAGGTCAGGGACGCCGAGGCAGCCAACCTGCCCATCTACGTCCTGAAAAGCAATACCCCGCCCCAGATACAGCAGATGCTGCAGAATATTTATCCCCTCACCGGTGCCGGTAAACGTGACTCGTTCCAGATGGCGCTGGCCGAGGCTGAAGCGGCGGTGGAGCAGATAAGGAACGGTAACGAGGGCGAGGTGGAGCTCAGTTCGCAGAGTGCCTATATCCGCCGCCTCCAGCACCTTATCGCCGAACGAAACGAGATGGCCTCACGCAGCGAAGGCAAAGACCCGAACCGAAGGGTGAAGGTATATAAGGGATAGCG
>SOKS01000038.1 GCA_004375725.1 Dehalococcoidia bacterium
GCATCAATACAGATCAATCTCAAGCGCCCCGCCTACGTGAATAGTAAACTTATTGTCAATGCTGAGGTGGTCAGGAACCAGAGGAGGAAGCTTGAGGTGGCGGGAAGCCTGTCTTTGCCCGATGGCACCCTGGTGGCGGAGGGTAAGGCGGTACAGATTATCCCTGGGGGGGACCAGCTAAAGGCGGTGATATGGGACATGGACGGGGTTATCGCCGATACGGCCCCCTTCCATTTTCAGGCGTGGCAGGAGGTTTTCCGCAAAAGAAAGATACCGTACTCCAGAGAGGTCTTTCAGCGCAATTTCGGCAAACGGAATGATGTCATCGTGCGGAGCATTGTCGGGGAAGGCTATCCGGAAAGTGAAATAGAGGCCATTCTGGTGGCCAAAGAAGGGCTGTTTCGCGAGAAAGCGGCCGGGAATCTCAGGTCGTTTCCGGGCGCTCTGGAGCTGATTGATGAATTAAAAGAATATAAGGTCAGGGTTGCTCTGGCCACTTCCTCCCCGATTGAGAACGGGCAGTTTGTTTTACGGCAACTGGGCATAGAGGATGGCTTTGACGTTACCGTCTGGGGCAGGGAGGTTACGGAAGGGAAGCCAAGCCCGCAGATTTTCCTGCTCGCTGCCGAGCGACTGAATATCAACCCGAAGAACTGCGTCGTTATCGAGGACGCTGTGGCCGGTGTCACCGCCGCAAAACGGGCCGGCATGAGATGCCTTGCGGTGACCAACAGCCACCCGGGAGAAAAGCTCGGGGGTGCTGACCTCGTGGCGGATAGCCTGGAAGATGTCAGCGTGGCTGACATTGCCGGGATTTTCAATTCACCAGAGAAGGAGTGAACAATTCAAATCATGTTGGAAATAGAAAGGTCTCTGGTACTGATTAAACCCGATGCCGTGCGGAACGGGCAAAGCGATGAAATCATAAGTCGTCTTAAAAAACTGGGACTTAAAATGGCGGCGCGCAAGACGCTGCGTATGGATAGAGCCCTGGCAGAAAAACACTACGCGGTTCATAAAGAAAAGCCGTTTTTCAAAGAGCTGGTTGAGTATATGACCTCAGCGCCGATAGTGGCGGCGGTCTTTGGGGGGGAAAAGGCGGTGGCGAAAATAAGGCAGGCAATGGGCGCCACCGACCCGGCCAAAGCCGAGGCGGGAACGATACGGGCCGACTTTGGTCTGAATGTAACGCGCAATGCGGTGCATGGCTCCGACTCGGTGGAGACGGCGGAAAAGGAAATCAGCCTTTTCTTCACCGGAGATGAAATCGCGGCTACTTAGCAGCGCCGGGGTGTTTTACTGAATCCGCAGCACCAGGTCAGCCTGGCCCCAGAGTCGGTCAAGCTGGTAGAACTCCCGCTCTGAAATGGAGAATATGTGCACGATTACATCTCCGTAGTCGAGCAGGAGCCAGCCCGAGTCCACCGTGCCTTCGTGGTGGATGGGGAGAATCCCCTCCTTTTTCAGGCTGTGTTCCACTTCTTCAAAAATAGCCCGTATCTGCCGCTCACTCTCTCCGTTGCAGATGACAAAGTAATCGGCGAAGCTGCACACCTTCCTGGTATCAAGCAGCACAATATCACCGGCCTGCCTTTCACCGGCTGCCTCCACGGCTCTGCGGGCTACTTCGATTCCTTCCAGAATTCGGGCCTCCCCTACCTTGGTACTTAAAATTATAACATAGCCGTGGTAATTATACAGTTGCATGTTGACAAATGATTTTAAGTTGTGCTATATTTGACATAAATATGGATCAGTTATCGGTCGAGATGGTTAGTCAAAAGTTTAACGCCTATTATTATTTTTATTACTTTTTCTGGCACCCAGGTGCTGGGGAGGGCTTCGTATGAGCTAATCACGGCTAAGAGATAAAGAAATCGGAAATGAAGCAAGCATAAGAGCCCTCCCCAGAAGGGCTTTTTTATTTGCCCGTTACTGGAAAAACTAATCGGACAAACTGAGGAGAAAGAAGATGATAATCATGAAATCGGAAGCAACCAAAGAAGAAATCGCCAACGTGGTGAAGGAAATCAAGAAATTTGGCCTTAAGGCCGATGTCTCGCGGGGCGAGTTCCGGACGGTA
The DNA here is from genome assembly GCA_004375725.1 of Dehalococcoidia bacterium. Classification (GTDB taxonomy): domain Bacteria; phylum Chloroflexota; class Dehalococcoidia; order Dehalococcoidales; family RBG-16-60-22; genus E44-bin89. Next base: position 2,084 of record SOKS01000038.1, read on the forward strand.
ATTGGCCTGATTGGCGATGAACGTAAGGCAGACTTTTCCCACTTTGCCACACTTCCCGCGGTGAAAGAGGCTTTCATGGTAGAATCTCCCTACAAGCTCATCAGCAAAGAATACGGAAGACGTTCTGATGAAGAAGAGGAGCGACGCCAAATAGCCGTCGGCAACGTTACCATCGGTGGGGATGAGCTGGTGATTGTAGCCGGGCCATGCAGCATTGAAAGCAAGCCGCAGCTCTTCCGGATCGCCGAAGAGGTGAAGAAAGCCGGAGCTCATATGCTGCGGGGTGGTATATTCAAACCGAGAAGTTCTGTCCATTCATTTCAGGGACTGGGGGCTAACGGCCGTAGTGAAGCAGAAGAGGCGTTGCGCTGGCTGTACGAAGCCGGGCAACGCTTTGGAATGCCGGTGATTACAGAAGTGAGGGGTGAGGCACAGATTGACCTGGTGGCCAGCTACGCTGATATAATACAGATTGGTGCTCGTAATATGTACAACCAGGACCTTCTCGCCGGCGTGGCCAGAACCGGGAAACCTATCCTGTTCAAACGGCACTTTGGTGCCGGCATTGATGAGTTTTTGTCTTTTGCCGAATACATAGCAGCGGAGGGCAACAAGGATATTATATTGTGTGAGCGCGGCATATTGCCTGTGGGCAAGGGGAAAAACTACACCCGCTATACCCTTGACCTCTCGGCGATTCCGGTGATTCAGAAGGAGACCTATCTGCCGGTGGTTGCCGACCCCAGCCACGCCACCGGGCGTAAGGACCTTATCTTTAATATGAGTTGCGCGGCGGTGGCCGCCGGGGCGAGTGGCCTGATGATTGAGACGCACTACAACCCGTCGGAAGCCCCGGTTGATGGTATGCAGATGATAACTCCTGATGAACTGAAAGAGGTTATAAATGCCTGCC
>SOKS01000111.1 GCA_004375725.1 Dehalococcoidia bacterium
TGTCCCGCTTTCGTCAGTCCTGTTCAAAGCCGCTGATCATGAAGCTGATGGTGATAGCCAGTCCGATGAGCGTGAAGACGCCGTAGGTAAGGTTACCCTGAATCCAGATGAGCTCGCCGGATGAATAATTGAGATTGACGACAAAGAGACCGATTGCTCCGGAAATAAGCAATAAAATTCCGATGAATGGTAGTATCGTAAATAATATGCCCATTTCCCACCTCCGCTATCACAGGATATGCGCCAAGTATATGGGGAGAGTGGGTAAAAGTCAATGAGAAGGGCCAGAAGGCAGCCTATTCTTGGCCAGTTTGACGTTTAGCGTGTAACCGTTTATTATTGTTTTACCATATTTAGGAGGTGGGATATGGCAAAATCAGAAACCATTAAGCCCGGATATTTCGTAGCCATTAGCTTAATCCCGGGAACGGCGCCGGAATGTTGCTATATCGGCCTCGTGCAGGTTCTGGATGAGTATGGCATACGCATGACGCAGGTTGAGTGGGATGACCAGCTGGATGGAGTGAAGCAGTACAGCGAAGACATCTTTATTCCCTGGGTCAACGTTAATTCCATGCTGGTCTGCACGCAAGAAGAGCCGACAAGGCGCTTTGTCAGAGACAGGGCCCCCAAGTGGAAGTCTCAAGTTGAAGCAATGTACCGGAAGGCCAGAAGCAGCAAATAAATACTATAGCAGGGAGGTAATAAAATCATGCCAATCGTAACCATAAGAGCCTTCGAGGGCAGGACTGTGGAACAGAAGCGAAAGCTGGCGAAGGACATCACCGATGTCGTGATGAAAAATTTCGAGGTTGAGGCGGACAGAGTGCTCATTCATTTCTTTGATATGCCGAAGCATAATGTAGCCAAAGCCGGCAAGCTGTTCATCGACCAGTAGCTGGCCCGGTACTTTTTGAGATACAGTTGGAAAGAAATAAAATAAGGCGGAAATAATACCGATATTCTCCAGCGGTGAAATATTATACTATAACCAATAGTTAGGGACCGGGCACTGAAGGAGGCTATTTCAGGCTGTATTCCGTGTCCGGTTTGTTTTTTGAAGCGATAATTTCCCTATTGAATGGTCGCTTGAGTATAATGGGGGGAGCGAATTATTCCAGAATAAGGGAGAATAAAATGCGGCTAACAGATAAGGTTGCTATCGTGACCGGCGGTGCCGGAGCCATCGGGGGAGAAATAACCAAGCTGCTGGCAAGAGAAGGTGCCAGAATCGTCATCGCGGACGTGAACGATGAAGCAAACAGCAGGATGGTTGACGAGGTAAAAGCCCTGGGGTCTGAAGCCCTGGCCGTATGTGTCGACGTGATTGAGATTGACCAGGCGGGAAAGATGGTCGAAGCAGCCCTCGAGCATTTTGGACAGATAGATATACTGGTTAATGTGGCGGGCGGCTCTACCGGCCCGTCGATTAAAACGAAAATGGATTTCTTCGCGCAGTCGGAAAAAACCCGCGGTGAAGAGATTTTACGCCTTAACCTCCTCGCGCCGTTGAACTGCGCGCGGGCAGTCATCAACCACATGATGGAAAGGCGCAGTGGTGCCATTGTCAGTATCTCTTCAGTGGCCGGGGTAATCGGCATGATGAAGGGAGTTGAGTATTCGGCGGCCAAAGCGGGCATTGTTGGCATGACCGTAACCCTGGCCAAAGAAGCGGCGGAGTACGGGATACGCGTCAACTGTGTTTCCCCCGGTATTGTGGGGACGGAGCGTGTCTTTAAAATGGCGCCGGACAGGATTCCCCAGTGGGAAAAAGGAATCAAGCTGGGCCGGCTGTGCAAACCGGAAGAAATCGCCAGCGCGGTGCTTTTCCTGGTCTCTGATGAATCCAGCTATATAACCGGGCAAAATATTATTGTTGACGGGGGATTGTGTCTGGGGCCGGAGGGATATTAATGACCTGGTTAAAGTGATAATAGTCACAGACAATCGCATGTCCATTCGATAAAATAGGCTTGATAGTTAAGTTCGGATAATTCGAGGGGAGAGCAAATGAAAGCAAGGTATGTAATAGGGGCGTTAATCGGTGCGGCTATTGGTATTGTGCTGAGTTACCTGTACAGTCAGGGTGAAGGTGCCGGCATTACCTCGAATCTGGGAATAGGGGCGCTGATTGGCACGCTGGTTGGCCTGTTTATTGTTTCCGCGGCCAGTGCATCAGGCGAAGGCAGCGCAACCGCTGATGGCGGCGGTGCCGAAAAGCCTCAGTTTGGCTGAGCGCCGTTTAACTGGGGTCTCGTGGAAGAACCCGAGGATAAAAAGACCGGAGACGAAGAAAACAATGCCACTCTATGAATATGAATGCCCGGAGTGCGGCCAGAAACTTGAGCTACGTCGCAGTATAAGCGACAGCGAGCGCGACATCAAATGCCCCGAATGCGGGAAGGGCATACTCAAGCGAATTTTATCCCTCTTCAGCACCTCGTCTTCCGGCAACGGCGGTGCACCCGGCGGTTCCACCTGAGGCATATGAATTTGAGGCAGTTTGCCTCGCCAAATTCATATCGTAACCAGTCAAGCTCAATTCGATGACTTTCATCTTTCCCCGCAATACATATATACCCTCCACCATCCCCACCAATCAATAACTTCATATTTTTTACATGGCCCGGGTTTGCTTAATCCTGATTGTGGGGTAAAATTACTCTAACAGCTGAAGTAGAGAGGAGGTTCAGAGATGGTCTTTCAACAAGATGGCAGGCCTGCCGAAGGCAAGCTTTCTGACAAACTGGCCGAGCTACTGAGCATAGAAACTGAAATCAGCAATGTCATGAGGAAGACAGATAGTCTCAAGGGCAAGTCCCTGACCACGGTGCGCGACCTGATAAGGGATGCTTTGCACAAGGCCTACGACATCGCCCTCGTCTTTGGCCCCAAGGAAATGTCGATTGAGGCGGGAATAGGCGTGCCGCCTAGGGTGTCAGTGCGCTTCACCTGGCCGATAGAGGCGGAAGCCAAGAAAGAAGAGCTTTCCCT
>SOKS01000106.1 GCA_004375725.1 Dehalococcoidia bacterium
GGCATCCAGCCCACCGGTGACCTGCATATCGGCAACTACCTCGGTGCCATCCAGCACTGGGTGAAGACACAGCATGAATATGACAGCATTTTCTGCGTCGTTGACCTCCACGCCATCACCGTCCCCCAGGAGCCCAGGGTACTGAAGGCCAAGATACGGGAGGTGGCGGGGCTGCTCATTGCGTCTGGAATTGACCCCGAAATAGCCAGTGTCTTCGTCCAGTCCCACGTTCACGAACACAGCGAGCTTACCTGGATTCTCAACTGTTATATCCCGATGGGCTGGATGCGGCGCATGACTCAGTTCAAGGAGAAATCGCAGAAGCAAAAAGAAGAGGTCAGCACCGCCCTCTTTGACTATCCAGCGCTGATGTCGGCCGATATACTGCTCTATAATACGGATGAGGTGCCGGTGGGGGAGGACCAGAAACAGCACGTGGAGCTGGCGCGGGATGTGGCGCAGCGCTTCAACTCCGTCTATGGCGAGACGTTTACCGTGCCGAAGGCCGTCATCGCCAAGGCGGGCGCCCGCATCATGGGCCTGGACGACCCGACGCAGAAGATGAGCAAGAGCGAGGAGCAGTCGGGGCGTGCCATCAACCTGCTCGACCCCCCGGATGATATACGGGGTAAAATCATGCGGGCGACCACCGACTCCCGGCGCGAGATTCGCTTTGACGAAAACCGTCCCGGCATAAATAATTTGCTCGTCATCTACGAGCAGTTCACCGGGCGGGGCAGGGAAGAGATTGAGTCCCGGTTTGAGGGCAAAGGCTATGTGGACCTGAAGCGTGAACTGGCCGAGGTGGTTGTCGAAGGCCTGCACCCGGTGCAGTCACGCTATCGTGAGCTGACCGCTGACCCGCAGCACATCGATACCCTGCTGGCTGAAGGAGCCAACAAGGTAAGGCCAGCCGCCGAAAAAACCCTGGCGCTGGTCAGGGATAAGGTGGGGATTGGCTAATACCGTTGGCCTTATCCTTTGATAACCCCGATTGGCCTGGTTCTGGCCACGATTTTCGAGATACCGGCATTGTGGGCGACGCCTACCACGGAGGAAACGTCTTTGTAGGCCGAAGGGGCCTCCTCGGCAAGCCCGGCAAGGCTGCCTGCCCGTATCGTTATACCGCGGGCTTGCAGCGACTCAAGTACATCTCTTCCGCTTTGATGCCTTTTGGCGGCCGACCGGCTCTGCAACCTGCCGGCACCGTGGCAGGTGGAGCCAAAGGTCTCCTTCATCGCCTGTTCCGTACCCACCAGCACGTAGGAAGCCCGTCCCATGTCCCCGGGAATGAGCACCGGCTGACCGATTTGTGCGTATTTACCGGGCACTTCGGGATGGCCGGCGGGGAAGGCCCGGGTGGCTCCCTTGCGGTGCACGCAGAGCTTCTGCTTCTGGCCGTTTACCTGGTGTTCCTCTATCTTGGCGATATTGTGGGCGACATCGTAGATGAGCTCCAGACCAGCATCAACTTCTTTTATTCCCAGCACCCGGCAGAACGCCTCTCTCACCCAGTGGGTGATGCACTGGCGGTTGGCCCAGGCGTAGTTGGCGGCGCCGCGCATTGCTGAGAGGTAAGCCTGTCCTTCCGGCGATTTTACCGGACTGCAAGCAAGCTGGCGGTCAGGAAGGTCAATGCCATATTTGGCCATTGCCCTGACCATCTCCTTGATGTAGTCAGAAGCCACCTGGTGGCCCAGGCCGCGCGAGCCGCAGTGAACGTAAAGCATCACCTGGTCGACCTCATTGATGCCCATAGCCCTGGCAATGTCCGGCTCGTGGATTTCATCCACCAGCGCCACCTCGAGGAAGTGATTGCCCGAGCCCAGCGTTCCCAGTTGGGGGAGGCCACGCTCTTTGGCCCGCCCGCTGACACTGGCAGGTTCCGCTCCGGCCATCTCGCCATTTTCCTCGGTGCTATCAAGGTCATCCGGTCGACCGTACCCGTGTTCCACCGCCCAGCGAGAGCCATTTCTCAGCACCTCATTGAGTTCTCCGCCCTTCAACCTGATCTTGCCCTTTGAGCCCACGCCAGAGGGCACGCTGTTGTACAGGGCATCCATCATTTGCTTCATTTTCGAGCTGACTTCGTCCTTCATCAGGTTGGTACGCAGGAGGCGCACACCGCAGTTGATGTCAAAGCCAACGCCTCCCGGCGAAACCACGCCGTCGTCCACTCTCATTGCCGCCACCCCGCCGATGGGGAAGCCGTAGCCCCAGTGGATATCGGGCATGGCCAGCGAGTGGTTCACGATGCCGGGCAGGAAGGCGACGTTGGCCACCTGCTCCAGGGCCTGCTCCCCCCGGATTTGCTTCATCATATCGGCGTCGGCGTAAATGATGCCGGGCACGCGCATGCCCTGCTTGTAACTTTTCGGTATTCGCCAGCGATAGTCATCGATTTTTTCCAGCGGTCCATTCCATGTCGCCATCCTGTCACCTCCTACACATCAAGGATAACCTGTACCCGGTTGTTCTCCCGGTCGACCTTCATCATGTGATAGGTCGCTGATTTCACCCCCGTCTTCAATCGATGGCGGGAAGGGTCATACTTTTCGCCGTAGCAGATGGCCTTCAAACCGGAACCATCGAACCGTTCCATATCAAATCGCTTCAGCAGCAGCATCTCAACGTCAAAGACGTAGAGCAGATAGTTGAGCCACTCGAAGAGCAGAGCCTCCGTGTCATCTTCTTTCAGTTCTATCTGGCGGGACTCTTTCTCCTGTACCCTGCCGAGGTCAGCCATAATTGAGAAGAGGCCGTAGGCGGCATTGGCAAACGCCTCGGCCAGATCATGCCCGTAGGCGACCAGTCCCATATCAGCCGTATGCTCGATAAGCTCAAATCGTTTCATTTCTGCTCTCCGCACAAGTAATATTATACCGCATAGCCGTGTCGCTATAAATGGGGATATATTCTTGAATAAAAGCCGAATCCCCTGTATCATTAATTAACGTGGCATTTTTTTGACAAAGGAGCACAATGACTTTACATAACTATGATATTAAGGACCAGTCGCTGGCTGAAGCCGGCCGACAGCACATCGAATGGGCGTTCCGGGAAATGCCGGTGGTGGGGCTCATCCGGGAGCGTTTTGCCAAAGAACAGCCGCTGAAAGGGGTGCGGATTTCAGCCTGTCTCCACGTCACCACCGAAACGGCCAACCTGGCACTGACGCTGAAGGCGGGAGGTGCTGACCTGATTCTCTGCGCCTCCAACCCTCTGAGCACGCAGGATGACGCTGCCGCGGCGCTGGTCGAATATGATATTCCGACCAATGCCATGAAGGGTGAAGATGAAACGACGTACTACCGGCATCTAAATACGGCGATTGACCATAAACCTCAGCTTACCGTGGACGATGGCGCCGACCTGGTGACCACGCTGCATACCAAAAGGCAGGAGATGATGGATAACGTCATTGGCGGGACTGAGGAGACGACCACCGGTGTGGTCCGCCTGCGCAGCATGGCGGCGGCGGGGAAGCTGAGGTACCCCATCATCTCGGTGAATGATGCCCAGACCAAGTACCTTTTTGATAATCGTTACGGGACCGGGCAGAGTACCATCGATGGCATCACCCGCGCCACCAATATTCTGTGGGCGGGGAAAAAGGTGGTGGTGTGCGGCTACGGGTGGTGTGGCCACGGCGTGGCCCTGCGGGCTAAGGGTCTGGGCGCCCATGTCATCGTTGTTGAGGTGGCGCCGGTCAGGGCACTGGAGGCGGTGATGGATGGGTTTCAGGTCATGCCACTTATGGAAGCAGCCAGAATCGGTGACATTTTCGTCACCACCACGGGCAACAAGAGCGTGATTGACCAGGCCCACTTTGAGGTGATGAAGGACGGTGCCATTCTGGCCAACAGCGGACATTTCAATGTAGAAATAAACATCCCGTCTCTGGAAAGCATGGCAAAACGCACGCGGAAAATACGTGACTTCGTTGATGAGTACTCGTTGACAAACGGGCGCTGCCTTTACCTGCTGGGGGAGGGGAGACTGATAAATCTGGCGGCAGCGGAAGGTCATCCGGCCAGCGTCATGGATATGAGCTTTGCCAATCAGGCGCTGTGCCTTGAATATCTGGCCAGAAATGCTGGCAAACTAAAAGCTACAGTCCATCCCGTGCCGGAAGACATTGACCGGCAGGTCGCCCGGTTGAAACTCAGCGCGATGGGCGTCTCGATTGATAGCCTGACCGGGGAACAGAAGAAATACCTGGCGAGCTGGGAAGAGGGAACATAAGTTGGATTTCATTTATAAGCATGGAGGAAGAAATGCCCAGTAGTTTTGCGAGTTCACCCAAATACCTGCTGACATCGGAATCGGTTACCGAAGGACATCCGGATAAAATTTGCGACCAGATATCGGACGCCGTTCTGGACTCAATAATGAAGCAGGACCCGTACGGTCGGGTGGCGTGTGAGACAGCGGTGACCAATGGCCTGGTCTTTGTCCTGGGAGAGATTACTACCGACTGCTACGTGGAAGTTCCGCAGATAGTACGGCAGGTGGTTCGTGATATCGGCTACGTTCGCCCCGAATACGGCTTTGAGTACCAGTCCTGTGGTGTGATGGTCTCGATAAATGAGCAGTCGCCGGACATTGCCGGTGGTGTGGGCAAATCGCTGGAAGCCAAGAAAGGTTCTACCGACGAACTGGACCAGGTTGGGGCGGGTGATCAGGGAATGATGGTCGGCTTTGCCTGCACCGAGACCCCGGAACTGATGCCAATGCCGATTTCACTGTCGCATAAACTGTGCCGGCGACTGGCCGAAATAAGAAGAAACGGCACGCTGCCCTACCTGAGGCCTGATGGCAAATCGCAGGTTACCGTGGAGTACAATAACGGCAAGCCAGTTCGGTTAACCAATGTGGTTATTGGTGCTCAGCACAATCCTGAGCCATCTCAAGAACAGATTCGTCAGGATATCATCGAGCATGTGATTAAGAAAGTGGTGCCGCCATCACTACTGGACAGGGAAACCGAGTACTATGTTAATGCCACCGGCCGGTTTGAAATCGGCGGGCCGGTATCTGACACTGGCTTCACCGGTCGGAAGATACTGGTCGATACCTATGGTGGCATTGCCCGGCACGGCGGCGGCGCCTTTTCCGGGAAGGACCCGACCAAGGTTGACCGTTCGGCGGCATATGCCGCGCGCTATGTGGCCAAGAATCTGGTGGCGGCGGGGCTGGCGGAACGACTGGAGATTCAAGTCTCTTATGTCATCGGCGTTGCCCACCCGCTTTCCATTTCCATTGAGACCTTCGGCACGGGTAAGGTCGGCAATGAAGTGCTTCTCGGCCTGGTCAATAAGCACTTTGACCTGCGGCCAGGCGCCATCATCAAGTACTTGAACCTGCGCCGTCCTATTTACCGCCCGACCGCCTGCTACGGGCACTTCGGCCGGGACGACCTTGACCTCCCCTGGGAAAAGACGGATAAGGCGGAAATACTGAGAAGAGAGGCGCTGGGTAAATAGGATTGAGGAAGGAGTGGAGGTAGCTCAAAATGATTGTTGAGATGCAGCGGGGCATCGACGTCGAGCAGGTTGACAGTGTGGTGCAGCGTGCCAAGTCGCTCGGCTTTCAGGTACAGCTGAACATGGGCACGGACAAGGTAGTCATTGCCATACTGGGCGGCAATACCGGGCAGGTACCGACGGATACCTTTGCGGTTCTCCCCGGCGTGGAAAGCGTCACCCGTATCATGAAGCCGTACAAGCTGGCTTCCCGGGAGTTTAAAGGTGAGGACAGCCTGGTAAACGTGGGCAAGGTGCAGATCGGCGGGAAACGTGTTGTGGTCATGGCCGGTCCCTGTGCGGTGGAGAATGAAAAGCAGCTTATGGAAGTGGGCAAGGCAATCAAGGAAACGGGAGCGGCGGTGCTGCGCGGCGGAGCCTTTAAACCGCGTACTTCGCCGTTCAGCTTTCAGGGATTGGAAGAGGCGGGGCTGGAACTGCTGGCCAAGGTGAGGCAGACCTTCAACATACCGGTGATAACCGAGGTAGTTGACCCGCACGATGTTGAGCTGGTGGCCAAATCGGCGGATATCCTTCAGGTCGGTTCCCGCAACATGCAGAATTTTGCCCTGCTGACCGAGGTGGGGAAGAGCAAACGCCCGGTCATGCTGAAGCGCGGCTTTTCCAGCACGGTTACAGAATGGCTGACTGCCGCCGACTATTTGCTGGCCGAGGGGAACAGCCAGGTCATTCTCTGCGAGCGCGGTATCAGGACATTTGAGGACAGCATTCGTTTTTCACTGGATATTTCCTCCATCCCGGTGATAAAGAAGTTCAGTCACCTGCCATTGATTGTTGACCCGAGCCATGCCACCGGGCACTACTCGCTGGTGCCAGCAGTCGCCAAAGCAGCGGTGGCGGCAGGTGCCGATGGAATCCTCATTGAAGTCCATCCCAATCCCAAGGAAGCGCTGGTGGACGGCCTGCAATCTCTAACTATTTCCGACTTCACCCGGCTGATGGCAGAGTTGAAATCGATTGCCAAATCAATTGACAGATATATATAATCAGGCCGGTTAATCTATGATGGAAAAGGTTATCGTATCCTGGAGTGGGGGCAAAGACAGCGCCCTCAGCCTGTATGAAATACAGCGAGGCGGCAAATATCAGGTTGTGTCTTTGCTAACCTCGATAAATGAGTACCACGATCGGGTGAGCATGCACGGTGTACGCCGAGAAATGCTGGAACGGCAGGCGCAGGCGCTGGGGCTACCCCTGATAAAGATACTGCTACCCAAGGACTGTGCAGAAGAGGAATATGAATCCCGCTTGATGGATATTCTGAGCAGGGTGAAATCAGACGGTATAAACCAGGTGGTTTTCGGTGATATCTTCCTGGAGTGGATAAAGGAATATCGCGAAAAAAACCTGAGCAAGGTCGGGATGACGCCCATTTTACCCATCTGGGGGCGCAAAACTGATGAGCTTACCCGTTCATTCATCTCTCTGGGTTTCAAAGCGGTGCTCACCTGTGTCAATACCAAGATGATGCCGAAGCATTTCCTGGGCAGGGTGATCGACAGGCGTTTCCTGTCCGAGTTGCCGCCGGGTGTTGACCCCGGTGGTGAAAACGGTGAGTTCCACTCCTTTGTTTTCGCCGGGCCGATATTCCGGGAGAGCATACCGTATGCTCTGGGCAGAACCGTTTCCAGGGACGCCTACAGTTTTCGTGATGTGCTGCTACGGGAGGGATGGCGCGAATGAAAAATGAGATAACATTCGGTACCGATGGCTGGCGGGGCATAATCGCCAGGGATTTTACCTTTGCTAATGTGCGGATTTGCGCGCAGGGAGTCGCCGACTACCTGAAACAGTCGGGGATGGCCAGGCAGGGGTTGATTATCGGCTATGACACCCGTTTTGCTTCCGAGGACTTCGCTGCTGCCGCCGCCGAGGTGACGGCCGCGAGTGGCATCAAGACGTACCTGTGCGATAAGGCAACCCCGACCCCCGTTGTCAGCTACGGAGTGCTTGCCAAAAAGGCGGCTGGTGCCATCATCATCACGGCGAGCCACAATCCGGGTATATGGAATGGCTTCAAGTACAAGGACCAGTATGGAGCCAGTGCGCCGGATAACGTTACCGATGAAATAATGAAATCCATCGACTGGACACTGGCCAAAGGGGAGCCAAAACAGATGCCACTGGAAAAGGCGGTGGAACAGGGGCTGGTGGAACGCACTGATTTGGCGAAAGTCTATCTCGAACAGGTTGACCGGCTTGTTGACTTGTCCGCAATACGGGAGGCAGGATTTAACATAAAGATAGATTCCATGTACGGCGCCGGGGCGGGCTATCTCAAAGGAATATTGCAGGGCGGCAGCACCAGGGTAGCCGAGCTCAATGGCGGGCGAAACCCGCTTTTTCCGGGTATGGTACGACCCGAGCCAATCGCCATCAACCTCAAGAGGTTATCGACACTGGTCAGGGAGCAGGGGGCCAGCGTCGGCCTGGCGACGGACGGTGATGCCGACCGCGTGGGCATAATCGATGAGAATGGCGGCTTTCTCACCCAGCTTCAAGTATTCGCCTTGCTCTGTCTCTACCTCCTGGAGGCGCGGGGAGAAAAAGGGCCTCTGGTCAAGACGCTGACCAGCTCAAGCATGATTGACCGATTGGGTGAATTATATGATGTGCCGGTATTTGAGACGGCGGTGGGTTTCAAGTACATAGCCCCGATTATGCAGGCCGAAAACGCAGTGATTGGCGGTGAGGAGAGCGGTGGGTACGGCTTCCGCGGCCACGTAGCCGAACGTGACGGTATCCTGGCGGGTCTCTATTTTCTCGACTTCATGGTCAGGACGGGGAAAAAACCTTCAGAGCTTCTGGCCTATCTCTACAGCCAGGTGGGGCCACACTATTACCAGCGTATAGATGCCGAGTTTCCCGAAGCGGAACGCCAGACGATTATAAATCGACTGCGTGACAACCCTCCGGAGTCAATTGAAGACGTGAAAGTCAGTAAAATAGATACCGCCGATGGCTTCCGGTACATCCTGGCGGATAACAGCTGGCTGCTGATACGGTTTTCTGGCACGGAGCCGGTGCTCCGTATCTACGCAGAGAGCAGCTCTGATGCCAGGGTGGAAAAGCTGCTGGAAGCGGGGAAGAAGCTGGCTGGCGTAAAATAAAAGCAGTAGAATACGTCATATACTGACTTCTGTATAAAAAGAGAGGGGCAAAGAGCCCCTCTCATATTTATTAATACCGCTCGTGTGTCGCTTAACGCTTGGTGTACTGAGGTGCCTTGCGCGCCCGTCTGAGCCCTGGTTTCTTCCTCTCCTTCACCCGTGGGTCGCGGGTGAGTAAACCGTACTGGCGCAGGATGGACTTGAGGCTTTCATTCGACTCCACAAGAGCGCGCGCGATACCGAGAGAGATAGCTCCGCTCTGGCCGGTGATGCCGCCGCCATTCACCTTGATCATGGCATTAAATTTGCTCAGGCTTTCCGTGACCAGAAGAGGTTGCAGTATGGCGCGGCGGTGTTCCAGGCTGGGGAATAACTCTTCATAGGGCACACCATTGATGATTATAGCGCCGTTACCGGGCATTATTTTTACCTGAGCCACAGACGTCTTTCTGCGTCCGGTACCGTGAAAATAAGATTGTTTTGCTGCCATTTAGCTTACCCTCTACTCTCCTGTCTTTGACTCGGTGCTGGATGATTGGGCTACCTGCGCGGAATGCGGGTGCGAATCACCGGGATAGACTCTGAGTTTTTTCAATATCTGGGCACCCAGTCGTGTGCGTGGCAGCATGCCCTTAACGGCATGCTCAACGACCCGTGCTGGATTGTCCTGCATCATTTTTTCCAGCGATATGCTCTTGAATCCCCCGGGATAACCGGAATGCCGGTAGTAATGCTTCTGCTTCAGCTTATTGCCCGTGACCTGTACTTTTTCGGCATTGATTACGATAACATGGTCGCCGGTATCAAGGTTGTAACTGAAAGTTGGCTTGTGTTTACCCATGAGCAGGCCGGCGGCTTCCGTGGCCAGCTTGCCCAGTGTCCTGTCTGAAGCGTCAATCACGTGCCACTTTCGCTCAATGTCTTTGATTTTGGTGGTGTAGGTTTTCAATTGCGCAGTTCCTCCCAGGAATGTGGATATTTCACCCGCATCAGGCACAGCCCGTGGGCAGGAGCGGTTGGCCTCGCCAGCCCGGGCGTCCTCGCTTCTAATATACTACGAAATTCGTCAACTGTCATCTTTCCCAGCCCAACCCTGATGAGCGCCCCCATGGTATTCCGTACCTGGTGGGGCAGAAATGAGCTGGCAGTGATGCGGAAAGTAATCAGGTCGCCGTCCTTTATCACATCAGCCTGATAGACACGGCGCACCGTGCTCTTTATCCGGCTTTCCAGAGCCGTGGCGAATGAAGCAAAATCATGCTCACCGATGAGGTGCTGACAGGCTTCATTCATCGCCGCCGTGTCCAGCGTGCCCGGAACATGATGGGCAAAGCGATGCTGGATAGGGGAGCGGGCGGTCCGATTCAAGATAAGATAGTGGTACTCCCGGCTCACCGCATCGCGGCGGACGTTGCAAGCATCGCTTACCCTGAAGGCGTCTCTCACGGCAATGTCTTCAGGCAGGTAGTGGTTCAGGCCACTAACAAAGGCGTGTTCGGGCAGCGATGAGACGGTGCGGCAGCTCACCACCTGCTCTCGGGCGTGAACGCCGGTGTCGGTGCGACTGGCCGCCAGCACGCGGAGCTTTTCTCCGGTCAGCTTCAGCAAGGCCGACTCAATCTCGCCCTGAACGGTGGGCTGACTGGCCTGCAGTTGCAAACCGTAGTAGTTTGTGCCGTCATATTCCATAATCAGTACCATCTTGGTGCGTTCTGCCAAGCTGACAACCCCTTATTGTCGTAATAGTGACGGTGGTCACTCGACCAGTGAAAGCTGCACCATGGGTGCGCCGTCTCCAAGTCTGGGACCTATCTTAGCGATGCGAGTGTAACCACCGGGTCGCTCAGCGTATCGTGTGGACAGCTCGGAAAAAACCTTGTCCGCCACATCTTTGTCATATAGGAACGACAGTGCCTGACGAAATGAGCTCAGATCACTTACCTTGCCCAGAGTAATCATCTTTTCGGCGAGACCGCGTACTTCTTTCGCTTTGGTCTCGGTAGTAACGATTTTCTCGTATCTGAGCAGGTCGGTCACCAGGTTACGGTACAGTGCTTTGCGGTGACTGGTCGTCCTGCCTAATTTCTTTCCCGCTACGTTATGCCTCATCTTCTGTTTCTCCGGATTGCGGTTCGGTTTCTTCTGACGTGTCTATCGTCGCGTCTGCTTCTTCTGGTGACGCTTCCTCCGGCGATGTTTCTTCCTTAAGTCCAGCCGGCGGTGAGAGGGACAGCCCCAGTTCTTTCAGTTTCTCCTCTATCTCACGAAACGATTTCTGGCCGAAGTTGCGCAGCCGGAGGAGATCCTTTGACTTTTTGCTGATGAGTTCGCCAACCGTGGCAATGCCGCCACGCCTGAGGCAGTTCATCGTCCGTACTGAGAGGTCCATCTGCTCCACAGGCAGGTTGTATTTCTCATCGGGTATGGAAAGGCGAATGAGCTGCTCTTCAGCTTTCATCTGAGATACCTTGACGTACTCAACGAACGGATTGAGCTGCTCGACCAGGATACTGGCAGCTCGGCTGATGGCATCAACCGGACTTGTCGTACCATCGGTCCACACTTCCAGAATCAGTCGCTCGTGGCTGGTATCACGCCCGGCGTGAACCGGCTCGGTGGTAAAGTTGACATTGCGTATCGGGGAGAAGATGGCGTCAACGGGTATTGTCCCCACCGGCATGCTATCATTTGACTCGGCGGTTCGGTAACCCTCGCCCAGTTCGATGTCAAACTCCACATAGAGTTTGGCGTCCGGTGAATCAAGTGTGACCAGATTGGTCTCCGGATTGGTAATTTCAAAGTCGGTCGATGGTTTGATATCTGCGGCGCAAACCTGGCCTTCACCCTGTATATCCAGGACCATTTTGCCGGGCTGACCGGAAAGCGGCTTTATCCGCATCGCCTTGACGTTCAGTAAAAACTCGGTGACATCTTCCTTGGCGTGAGGAATGGTAGTAAATTCATGCCTGATGCCTTCAACCCTGACCTGCGTCACCGCCGCACCGGGGAGATAGCCCAGCAGTACGCGACGCAGGGCATTACCAAGAGTAACACCAAAGCCGCGCTCCACCGGCTCAGCGGTGAACCGGCCGAAGTTGTCCTCACTCTCTAAACAATCGATTTTCGGGATTACTAGACGAGACAAAAGTCTCTACCTCCTTGCTCTTTATCGCGAGTAATGTTCCACAATTGTCTTGCCGTTAAACGCGGCCTCAGTATCTTCAGGTGTGGGCAGGGAAACCATCTGTCCCACCAGCTCTTTCTTATCCAGGCTCAACCAGCCCGGCACTGTCTTGGACTCGATTGTCTGCGCGAGCTGTTTGTAATATTCCGATTTGGCACTTTCCTTCCGCCAGCCAATGGTGTCCCCTTCTTTGACCAGCGCCGAGGGGACATCAGTCCGGCGATCATTGAGCATAATATGTCCGTGGCGAACCAGCTGGCGCGCCTGACTGCGTGAGTCAGAGAAGCCGAGGCGATACACGATGTTGTCCAGCCGTCTCTCCAGCAAGGTGAGCAGGTTATCGCCGGTTACCCCCGCCTGTCTCTCCGCCTCGGCGAAGATTCTGCGGAACTGTCTCTCCAGTATACCATAGCTGTACCGGGCTTTCTGTTTCTCACGGAGCTGCATGCCGCGGTCGGATATTCTCTGCCGCCTGCGGAACTGCTGTCCCGGGTGTCTGGGCCGCTTCTCCACACCGCACTTGGGTGTAAAGCACCGATCGCCCTTCAGGAAGAGCTTTACGCCGCTGCGGCGGCACATCCTACATACTGCGCCAGTGTATCTTGCCATTTTTCCTCTCTTCTACACTCGTCGTCTTTTTGGCGGGCGGCAGCCGTTATGGGGGATGGGGGTAACATCTTTGATGCCCGTAATGTAAAGACCTGAACTCTGCAGTGAGCGAAGAGCGGCCTCACGGCCACTGCCCGGGCCCTTCACATAGACCTCAACCTGACGCAGGCCATGCATCATAGCCTTGCGTACCGCCTCGCGAGCTGCCATCTGAGCGGCGTAAGGTGTCCCTTTGCGGGAGCCCTTGAAACCGGACGTACCGGAACTCCCCCATGAAATCACGTTGCCTGCAGGGTCGGTAAGGGTAATAATGGTATTATTAAAGGTGGACTGAATGTAAGCCTTCCCTGCCGGGATATTCTTCCGTTCCCGTCGCCTTGTCTTTGCTCGCTTCTTCTGTGCCATAGGATAACTCCTTATCTTACCTAATGCTAACTATTTCTTGGCCATGCCTCTTCTCAGGCCTCTGCCGGCTACCGTCTTGCGACTACCGCGCCGGGCGCGGGCATTGGTTCGGGTACGCTGTCCTCTCGCCGGCAGGTTGAAGCGATGCCGGCTGCCACGGTAACTGCCGATTTCAATGAGGCGCTTGATGTTCAGCTGAATCTCGCGTCTGAGTTCACCCTCTACCCGGTATTGCTTGTCAATAACCTCGCGGAGGCGATTGACCTCATCTTCGGTAAGCTCACTCACCTTGGTATCCGGGTTTATGTTGCTCTGGGTCAGAATCTTACGGCTCAGGTGAGGGCCAATGCCATAAATATACTGCAGAGATACCCAGGTGTGCTTATCTCTTGGTATGTCCACTCCAGCAATTCGTGCCATTCTGCTCTCTCCTTATCCTTGGCGCTGTTTATGCTTAGGGTTGGAACAGATAACCCTGACCACCCCGTGCCGTTTCACTATCTTGCACTTGTCACAGCGTACTTTAACTGATGCCTTTACTTTCATTAGTCCCAATCTTTCATCTTACTTGAAGCGGTATACTATCCTGCCACGGCTGAGGTCGTAGGGTGAAAGCTCAACCAGTACCCTGTCCCCGGGCAGGACCCGGATGTAGTGCATTCGTATCTTGCCGGAGATATGGGCCAGCACGAAGTGCCCATTCGCCAGCTCGACACGAAACATCGCATTCGGTAACGCTTCCGATACTGTTCCTTCAACTTCAATTGTCTCTTTCTTAGGCATATACTTCTTCGGTTAGTACCTCCGGTTGGCTGTCAGTAATGGCAATGGTATGTTCGAAGTGTGCCGAAAGGTTGCCATCAGCTGTCAGTACCGTCCACTGGTCGTCGCCAACACGGGTGCGCCAGTCGCCAATATTGACCATCGGTTCCAGGGCAAGGATCATTCCCTTTTTCAGCACCGGGCCTGAATTGGGCGGGCCGAAATTGGGTATCTGCGGCTCTTCATGCATGTCACGGCCAATGCCATGACCCGTGTACTCCCGAACTGCGGAATAACCTCTTGATTCGGCGTAGTTCTGTATGGCATGGGAAATATCGCCGAGCCTGGCTCCATCACGGGCGGCTTTAATCCCAGCTTCTAGAGCGCCTCTAGTAGTATCAATTAATTCTTTAGCTTTCTTACTTATCCGGCCCACGCCAACGGTTAACGCAACATCACCCTGGAAACCATCGAAAATGGCGCCGAAATCAAGAGAAACGATGTCGCCCTCGCGGAGCACTCGTTTTCCCGGTATGCCGTGCACAATCTCTTCGTTTACGGAAACGCAGAGGTTGGCCGGAAAGCCACGGTAACCCTTGAACGATGACCTGGCGCCACACTTCTCCAGCTCTTTTGCCGCTATGATGTCCAGCTCTTTTGTTTCCATTCCCGGTCTGATTTTTCCCACCATTATTTTTAATATCATCGCGACGATTTTACCGGCCCGGCGCATGGCCGCGATTTCCTTTTCAGATTTAATAATAATCGTCATCGAGTGACCAGCTTCTCCTCGGGAAGAGCCGATACGATTCTTCGTGTCACCTCTTCCATGCTGCCCTCTCCGGCAACTTCTGATAGCTTACCCTGACGGCGGTAATAGTCAATGAGCGGTGCCGTCTCGGCAAAATATACGCCAAGTCGCTTCTTAACCGTTTCCGGTTTATCATCGGGGCGCTGGTAGAGTTCACCCCCGCACTTGTCGCATTTCCCCGCCACTTTGGGAGGGGAATTAACCATATTGTATACCGCCTGGCACTGCCGGCAGAGCCAGCGGGCGCTCAGTCTCCTTATCAGTTCTGCTTCGGCTGCCTTGATATGAATAACTTTGTCAATTGTTTTCCCCGGCTCGCTCAGGGCACTGTCCAGTGCTTCCGCCTGCGTCAGGTTGCGGGGGAAACCATCCAGGATGACCCCTTTCTCGCAATCAGGCGCCGAAAGCCGTTCCATGACCATCTGGATGGTTATCTCGTCGGGAACCAGTACCCCCCTTTCCATACAGGCCTTCGCCTGCTTTCCCAGTTCCGTTCCCTGCTCCAGCGCCTGCCGGAACAGGTCACCGGATGAAATATGGACCATATTCAATTTCCGGGCGACCATCGAGGCCTGCGTTCCTTTGCCGGCCCCGGGTGCTCCCACAAAAACTATATTATACAACTTTTACCCCTATCTTATAAAGCCCTCATAGCGCCGCATCACGAGCTGCGCCTCAAGCTGCTTCATGGTGTCCAGTACTACGCCCACCATAATGAGCAGTCCCAGGCTGGAGAGCTGGATTACCTGGATATTGGTTATCTGCTTGGCGAAGAAGGGCATGATCGCCACGCAGGCAAGGAACAGGGCACCACCCCAGGTGATGCGGTTGATGACGCCATTCAGGTAGCTCTGAGTGTTCTTACCCGGCCGGATGCCGGGAATAAACCCTCCCTGCCGCTGCAGAACTCCCGGTAAGTCCTGCTGCTGATAAATCACCATGGTGTAAAAGAAGGCAAAAGCGACTGCCATGGCAAAGTAAAACCCCCAGTAAAACAGCCCCATGGGCAGGGCAGCATTCGGGTCAAATAATCTCATAATCCAGTTGGCGAAATTGGGGTCGCTCGGGTTGGCAAAGTAGCTGGCAACGATTCCCGGGAACAGGACAATGGACATGGCAAAGATGAGTGGGATCATGCCGGCCGCGTTCACCCGGAGCGGGATGTGGGTGGTTCCGGCCTGACGGTACATGCGCCCGCTGCGGAAAACGCTCTTGGCGTACTGTACCGGAATGCGGCGGTGCGCCTCGGTGAAGATGACGATGACCATAATGGTGATAACCACGATAAGTAAGTAGGCGGACAGGCCAGCGAAGTTCTCTCTGGCCAGGAAACCCTGACCGATCATTTGCGGCAGCTGCGACACAATACCGCCAAAGATAATGATTGATATACCGTTGCCAATGCCATATTCCGTAATCAACTCACCAAGCCATACCAGAAACATGGTTCCGGCTACCATAGCCAGTACCATCGATGTCATTGATAGCGCAGCTGAGCTGGAGAGGACTCCCTCGCGCTGCAGGTAGACAAGCTGTCCGTAGCTCTGGACGGCGGCCAGCGGTACTACCAGCCAGTGGGTAATGAGATTAATCTTATTTCTTCCCGCTTCACCCTCTCGGGAAAGGGCTTGAAGGCGTGGTATCACCGGCACCAGGAGCATCATGATAATGGACGAGGTGATGTACGGGTAAACGCCCATCGCGGCTATGCTGAGCCGTCGCATGGCACCGCCGCTGAACATGTCCAGCATACCGAGCAGGGCATTGCGTTCAAAAAGTGCCTGTAAAGCGGTCTGGTCCACTCCCGGAATGGGCACGTGGGCGATAAAGCGGAAGATGACCAGAATGCCCACGGTGATAAGGATGCGGCGCCTCAGGTCCGGCAGGCTGAAAGCATCCAGCATTGCCTGGAATAAGCGTGGCTTACTTGACCTGGCCCGCATATTCCACCTCCTCGGCTTTCCCTCCGGCAGCCTCTATCTTGGCTTTTGCCGCTGCGGAAAACTTGTTTGCCCTGACGGTAACAGCATGACCGACCTCACCAGTGGCCAGAATTTTTACCGGATGCTTTAACGTTTTAACCAGGCCCGCCGCATGCAGCTTTTCAGGCGTAACCTCGCTGCCTTCCTCAAATATATTCAGCTTATCCACATTAACGATGCTATACTCTTTGCGAAAAATGTTGACAAAGCCGCGCTTCCGGGGCAGGCGTTTGATCAAGGGCAACTGCCCGCCCTCAAAGCCCGGACGCATCTTGTGGCCGCTGCGGGACTTCTGACCGTTCAGGCCGCGCCCGGCATAGGTGCCGTGGCCACTGGCATTACCGCGCCCCACTCTCTTTGGTGCTTTCCTGGAGCCCGGCGGTGGCGCGATGTTATTTTGCCTCACTGGTTTCCTCCACCTTGACGAGATGTCTTACCTTATTGATCATACCCCGCAGGGACATGGAATCATCGTGAACGACACTCTGGTTCAGCCGGTGAAATCCAAGCGTGGTCAGGGTGCGCTTTTGAGATTCATTATAGCCAATGCCGCTCTTTATCCAGGTAATGCGCAGTTTAGGCACTTGATTCCGCCCCCTCTTCAACGGCCTTTGCCTTGCGTCTGGCGACCTCTTCCTTCGGGTCCCTGAGCTGGCTGAGGCCAAGCATCGTCGCCTTGGCCACGTTAATACGGTTGTCGCTGCCCAGGGACTTGGTCAGGATGTCCTTGATGCCACAGGCCTCAAGGACGGCACGAACACTTCCGCCGGCAATGACGCCGGTGCCCGGAGCGGCCGGTTTGAGCATCACCCTGGCGGCGCCATACTCAGCGAGAATTTCATGTGGTATGGTACCCCCGTCCATAGATACCCTAATCAGGTTCTTCTTCGCAGCGGTACCGCCTTTGTTTATCGCCGCTGGTACCTCGTTGGCTTTGCCAATGCCCAGCCCGACATGACCATTCCCGTCACCGGTGACCACCAGGGCGCTGAACCGGAGACGTTTCCCTCCCTTCATTACCTTGGCCACCCGGTTGATATACATGAGACGGTCATTCAGGACCAGGTCGGCAGCGTCTATTCGGCTAATCATTTGATTATATTCTTCGGCCATTTTAATATTCCTTTAAAATTTCAAACCACCTTGCCGGGCGGCTTCGGCCAGAGCTTTAATCCTTCCGTGGTACTTATAGCCACCCCGGTCGAAGGCAACTTCTTTGATACCTTGAGCTATAGCTTTTTTCGCGAGCGCGGTGCCAACCAGCTCTGCCCGGCCTGTTTTCGCTTTGCCATCTATCTCAGTTCTTGTTTCCGGGTCAAGGGTTGAGGCCGCAACCAGTGTATGCCCTTTTGTGTCATCGATGACCTGTGCGTAAATATGGTTCGGGCTGCGGAACACACAAAGTCGGGGCTTGCTGGGAGTGCCCTTTATTTGCGCTCTTATCCTTTTATGGCGCTTGTATCGTGCCGCTCTGGTTGTTATTTTGGTCATGGCTACTTCTTTCCGACAACCTTGCCGGCCTTACCCGGCTTAAGGTGGACCTTTTCTCCGGCGTATCTGATCCCTTTGCCTTTATAGGCATCAGGAGGGCGAATTCTCCTGATTCTGGCTGCCATCTCACCCACCGCTTCCTTATTGATTCCGGAAACCTTGATACGAGTGTTTCCCTCAACAGAGAGGGTGATTCCCGGCAGCGGTTCCACTTCAACGAGGTGCGAATAGCCAACGCGGATCACCAGTTTTTCTCCCGCTTTCTCCGCCCGGTAGCCCACCCCTACGATTTCCAGTTGTTTTTCGAAGCCGCTGCTCACGCCGGTCACCATATTATTGATGAGACTCCGTGCCAGACCATGCTGAGAACGGTGTTCACGGTTGTCACTGGGCCGGGTCACCATGAGCGTGTTATCCTGCTGGGCAATGGCTATCTCAGGGTTGATGTCGCGGCTGAGCTCGCCTTTCGGGCCGGCCACTTTCACCCGGTTTTTATCAATTGTTACCGTTACCCCCGAGGGTACGGCTATTGGCATCCGTCCTATTCTTGACATGTGATGTCACTCCGTTTCCTGATTACCAGACAAAGCAAAGCAGTTCCCCCCCGATTCCCTGGCGCCAGGCTTGATGACCGGCTTTCACACCCTGAGAAGTGGAGACAATGGCAATGCCCAGTCCGCTCAAGACGCGGGGTATTTCCTTCCCCCCGAGATAGACTCTCAGTCCGGGTTTGCTTACCCGCTTCATCCCGCAGATAGCTGGCTTATTATGGTCATAGTATTTCAACTGGATTTTAATCACCCGCTGCGGCTTTCCCCGGACCACCTCATAATCGGTGATAAAACCCTCTTCTTTCAGAATTCGGGCGATGGAGAGTTTCAGCCGTGACGATGGCACCAGCACATTATCATGCTTGGCCATCGTGGCGTTCCGTATTCTGGTTAACATATCGGCAATTGGGTCAGAAACAGTCATATCATCCCCTCGATTTTTCTACCAGCTTGACTTTCTCACTCCTGGAAGCTGACCGGCCAGGGCCAGTCGGCGAAAACAGATCCGGCACAGGCCAAACTGGCGGATATAAGCCCGTGGCCGTCCGCACAGGTGGCAACGGTTGCGCTGCTGTACTCTGAATTTGGCTGGCCTCTGTGCTTTAACTATCTTTGATTTCTTTGCCATTCCTACTCCGTTCCGTCCTTGGCGAAAGGCATGCCGAGCAGCTCGATAAGATGCCTGCCTTCTTCATCCGTCTTTGCCGTGGTGGCGATTACTATCTCCAGACCACGCAGTTTCTCTATCTTATCGTAGTCTATCTCCGGAAAGGCGATTTGCTCTTTCAGGCCAAGGGTATAATTGCCCCGGCCGTCAAAGGCATTCGGAGGAACTCCATAAAATTCCCGCATCCGGGGTAGAACCGCGTTTATCAGCCTGTCCAGGAAGTCATACATCCGTTCGCCACGCAAAGTTACCTTCATACCGATAGGCATGCCTGCCCGCAGCTTGAAGTTCGCAATTGACTTCCTGGCACGGGTGATTACCGGGTGCTGCCCGGAAATGGCGGACAGGTCAGCCTCGGCCGACTCCAGGGCTTTGGCGTTCTGGCTCGCCTCACCGAGGCCGATATTGAGCACTACTTTAATCAGGCGCGGTACTTCCATGACATTACCGTAGCTGTGACGCTCTATCAGGGCGGGCACCGCTTCTTTCTGGTATTTCTCTTTCAACCGCGACATCTAGTCAATTACCTCTTTGCACTTGCGGCAGACCCTTACTTTTTTCCCGTCTTCCAGGGCGGTGAAGCCCACACGGGTAGGGTGGTTGCACTTTTCACACAGTAACATGACGTTGGAGACATTAATCGGTGCCTCAAGGTCAATGATACCGGCCTGCTTGACCTGTCCCCGTGCCCGGGAGTGCTTCTTGATGAAGTTGATCCCTTCCACGAGCACCCGATTTTTCTTGGGGTAGGCAAAGCGCACCTTACCTCTTTTCCCCCTGTCCTTGCCAGCGGTTACCAGCACCGTATCATTCTTTCTTATCTTCATAATCTCTTACCTTCAAAGGACTTCCGGCGCCAGAGAGATTATCTTGGTAAAATCTTTATCTCTCAGTTCCCTGGCTACCGGCCCGAAGATCCGGGTTCCTCGCGGGTTGTTCTTATCGGTCAGGATTACCGCGGCGTTCTCATCGAACCTGATGTATGAGCCATCGGGACGCCGGTAGGGTTGGGCAGTACGCACTATCACCGCCCGCACCACGTCGCCCTTTTTCACGGTGGCGCCCGGAATGGCTTTTTTCACCGAGGCGACAATGATATCACCTGCCCGGGCGTATCTCCTCCTCGTGCCGCCGAGCACATTGATGCACATGATTTCCCGGGCTCCGGTATTGTCTGCGGCTCTTAATCTGGTAGAAGACTGAATCATAATATTAAATCCTGACCGTTACGCTATCTCCTCCGGTTTAACCTCGGCGACCTCTCCTTTGGTGATTATCTCGGCAACACGCCAGCGCTTGTGTCGGGAGAGCGGCCGGGTCTCCACAATCCTGACCTTATCTCCTATCCGGCACTCATTTTTTTCATCGTGAGCCAGATATTTAGTCACCCACGCAATGGTCTTTCGGTACTTCGGAAAGCGTTTGGAGGTGTTGATGGCCACTACCACCGTCTTATCCATTCGGTTGTTAACCACAAGTCCAGTCCTGGTTTTGCGCTTCTCTTCCATGACGCTACCTTATTCCCAGCTCTTTTTCTTTCAGTATGGTTTTAATCCGGGCAATTCTCTTCTTCACCATCGGCAGTTCGCGATGGTTCACCAGTTGCTTCGTGGCCAGCCGAAAGCGCAGGTTAAGCAGCTCCTGCTTTGATTCTTCCATTTGCTTTTTCAGGTCTTCCGTGCTCAGCGCTCTGAATTCATCAACCCTAACCATCGGCCAGTTCCTTTATACTGTTATTACTAGCGGGTGGCGCTTGTCTCCCGCACCACGAATCTGGTGGCAATCGGGAGCTTGTGCGAGGCCAGGCGTATCGCCTCTTTGGCCGCTTTTTCATCAACACCCGCCAGCTCAAATAGCATTCTTCCCGTTTTTACCACAGCCACCCAGTGGTCGGGACTGCCCTTGCCACTGCCCATACGGGTCTCCGCCGGCTTCTTGGTGACCGGCTTATCCGGAAAAACGCGTATCCAGACTTTACCACCACGGCGGATATAATGGGTAATGGCGCGCCTCGCGGCCTCAATCTGTTCCGCCGTAACCCAGGCCGACTCCAGTGCCTGCAGGCCATAATCACCGAAAGTTGTGGTGTTGCTTACCTGAGCTGTCCCTCTGCGGTGCCCCTTATGGGATTTGCGATATTTAACCCGTTTCGGTTGTAGCATCTTTCTCCTCGTCTTCGGTTACGCTGGCCACTTCTATCTCAGCGGCAGTGCCGCTGGTTGTTTTCGTTTTTCGGCTTCGTTTAACGGGCGCCTTCGCCGGTTTCCCCCCAGCCTTCTCTTTGGCCACTGCCTTGGTGGGTTCTGGTGAAGCTGGCGCTTCCGCTTTTGCGGGCTTCGCGGCTCTGGTGCCTCTTTTGGCTGCCGGCTTCTCTTTTGCAGTTGCCTCGGTCGTCGCCACAGCCGCGGCCTCAGCCGGTTTCTCCTCTGTTTTTACGGCCGTTTTTCTCTTTCGTGATGGTTTGGCCGGGGTCTCTCCCGTTTTTTCTCCGGTGACTGCTTCCGTTGCCACTGGAGCTTCCTCTATGGCTTCAGCGGTTACCCCCATCGTCTCCTCTTCCGGCTGGACGGCAGTGGCCGATTCCTCACCGGCACTGACCGCCATTTCCGCAGGCACTCCTTCAACGGGTGCTTCCTTGGGTTCAGGAAGGATTTCACCTTTGAATATCCATACCTTGACGCCAATCCTTCCCAGCGTGGTGCGCGCTTCGGTAAAGCCGTAGTCAATATCCGCCCGCAGTGTGTGCAGGGGGACCCGTCCTTCATGCATTGTCTGGCGGCGGGCGATTTCCGCATCACCCAGCCGACCGGAGCAGTGGACTCTTATTCCCTTGGCGCCAGCCTGCATGGTACGGAAAATCGCCTGTTTCATCGCCCTCCGGTAGGCGATACGGCGCTGAATCTGCTCGGCAATGGTTCGGGCAACGAGCATGGCATCCAGTTCCGGCTGGCGGATTTCCTGGATATTCAGACGGACCTTCTTGCCGACGAGTTTTTCCAGGTAAACACTCAGCTCATCAACGCGCTGTCCACCCCGCCCGATGACGATACCGGGACGGGCGGTATAGATGGTAACTGACACATCCTTTGCCTGCCGTTCAATCACCACGAGGGAGATTGCGGCATCGGCATACTTGGACTGTATGGCCTGCCGCAGCTTCAGGTCTTCCTGCAGTGACTCGGCGTAATGCGTATCAGCGTACCATCTGGCCTGCCAGTCCTGTACAATGCCAAGTCTAAAACCTATTGGATGAACCTTGCGTCCCAATTATGCCTCCTCATCGGCAACAATGACCGTTATGTGACTGGAATTTTTCTGTATGGGGCCGATGCGACCACGCGCCCGGGGATAGAACCGTCTGAGCCTTCGTGCTTCATTGGCGTAAATAGTGATGATTTTCAAATCCGACGGTGTCATCTGGTAGTTATTCTCTGCATTGGACGCGGCGGACTTTACCACTTTGGCAACCACCCGGGCATTCGGCGACGGAGTAAACTTGAGCAACGTCAATGCTTCGTCCACCGTCTTGCCCCGTACCAGATTGACCATCCGGCGAACCTTACGCGCTGGTATTCCCGTGTCTTTGGCAAAAGCTCGTACCTGCATTCTCTCCCTTACCTGTAATAGCCTATTATCTTCTTACCTGGCTTGTCTTCTCTGACCTGGAGACGTGACCGCGGAAAGTCCGGGTCATGGCGAACTCGCCAAGCTTGTGCCCCACCATGTTCTCGGTGATGAAGATGGGCACGTGCCTGCGGCCATCGTGCACACCGACGGTCAGCCCCACCATCTGTGGCAGTATGGTGGATGAGCGTGACCAGGTTTTGATGACCGCTTTCTGGCCTGACCTGATGACGGCCTCCACCTTCTTCATAAGTTTGGCATCAATATATGGTCCCTTTTTTATCGATCGTGACATTGGTTACCCCTACCTACCTTTTCTCCGTTTTACAATCAATTTATCGGACGCTTTTGGCTTGCGAGTGCGGTAGCCGAGCGCCGGTTTGCCCCATGGTGTCTTCGGGCCGGGCATTCCTATCGGGCTTCTCCCTTCGCCACCGCCGTGGGGGTGGTCACGCGGTGACATTGCTGAGCCTCTCACCGTGGGCCGCCAGCCCATCAGCCGATTACGCCCCGCCTTACCCAGCTCAATGCTCTGGTGGTCAACGTTGCCCACCTGTCCGACGGTCGCCATGCAGTCGCCGCGGACGCGTCGCATTTCACCGGAAGGCATGCGTATCAGCGCGTACTCCCCTTCTTTGACCATCAGTTGCGCCGAAGTGCCAGCGCTCCGCACCATCTGTCCGCCTTTTCCCTTCTCCATCTCAATATTATGGATGAGGGTACCGCTCGGAATGACCTTCATCGGCAGCGCATTGCCCGGCTTTACTTCGGCATCCGGGCCTGACATGACCGTATCGTCGATGTTCAGCCCAACCGGGGCTATGATATACCGCTTATCTCCGTCAGCGTAGAAAATGAGCGCAATTCGGGCGGAGCGGTTAGGGTCATACTCAATCGCCGAGACTCTGCCCGGCACGCCGGTCTTATCCCGTTTGAAGTCAATCAAGCGGAGTTTCCGTTTGGCACCACCGCCCCGGTGGCGAACGGTTATTCTCCCCTGGTTGTTGCGCCCGCCGCGCTTTTTCAGCGTCGAAGTCAGCGATTTTTCCGGTTTATCCTTGGTTATCTCTTCAAATGTTGCGCCGCTCATTCCCCGCCGGCCGGGCGAGGTGGGGCGGAATACCTTGATGGCCACTCAATATCCCCCTTTTTCCGTTCTAAACACCTTCAAAGAATTCTATTTTGTCACCGGCTCTCAGGGTGACGAAAGCTTTCTTCCAGGGTGGGGTGCTATACATGCGTCTGCCTATTCTTCTTGTCTTCCCGGAGACCCAGACAATATTCACACCAGACACCTTCACCCGAAACGCTTTTTCCACAGCCTGCTTTATCTGGGGCTTGGTCGCCTCTTTGGCCACTTCAAAAGCGTATTTGTTCTGCGCCTGTAATATGGCATTTTTTTCCGTTATCAGTGGGCGTTGTAAAACGTCAGACAGATGCATCCCTGACCTCTTCCACCGCTTTTTCTCCCCACAGCTCTTCCACACGGCGTACCGCGGACACCGTCATCAATAGCACCTTGTGGGAGAGGATGTCAAGCACATTAAGCAGGTTTGCCGGCATTGTCTTGATTCCCTTGATGTTACGCGCGGCCTTTATCACATGCTCCTCCGGCCCGGCCGTTACCACCAGTGCTGAGGAGTCGGCGCCGAGGGCATTGAGAATCTGTGTCATATATTTCGTCTTTGGCTCTAACTTCAGTTCCTGTACCACTTTCAACTCTTCATCTTTCACCTTGGACGAGAGAACGCACTTCAGGGCCAGCTGGCGCATCTTTTTTGGTGTGTCCTGGCGATAGTCCCGCGGCCTTGGCCCGAAAATAATGCCTCCTCCCCGCCGTATTCCTGAACGACGGCTGCCCGCCCGTGCCTGGCCGGTGCCTTTCTGGCGGAAAAGCTTCCGGGTGCCGCCCTGGACCTCGCTTCTGGTCTTGGTTGAGGCGGTACCCTGACGAGCGTTCGCCAGCTGCCCGACCATGACCTGATGCACCACACCTTCGTTGATGGGCACGGCAAAGACCTGGTCGCTGATTTCAACCTGGTCAACCACTTCGCCGGTCAGACTGTAAACTGGGACCTGCACTTCCTTACTTCCCCCTCCTCGACTTCTTTATCAGCAGCAGGCCGTTTCGAGCTCCCGGTACGGCTCCACTGATCAGCAAGAGATTGCGCTCAGGGTCAGCCTGAAACACTTCGAGGTTGCGCGTTGTCACTCGCTTGTTTCCCATCTGGCCGGCCATACGCATTCCTTTGAGTACGCGTCCGGGCGAGGTACCGGCGCCGACGGAGCCCCGGGCGCGGTGCCGGTCGGATTGACCGTGCGTCTTGGGCCCACCGGCAAAATGATACCTTTTGACCACGCCGGCAAAGCCTTTGCCCTTGGATAGGCCGGTGATATCAACCAGGTCACCCGATTTAAAAAGGCTGACATCCATCTTCTGTCCCTCTTCAATTTCCTTGATATCAGCCAGCCTGAATTCACGGAGATATTTAAAATGGCCAAGTTCCTTAAGGTGCCCGCGCTGCGATGAGTTAAGCCTTTTGGCTTCGCCAAAGCCGAGCTGAACCGCGTTATAGCCATCTTTTTCCGCCGTTTTAATGCGGGTAACGGTGCACGGCCCGGCCTCAATAGCGGTCACTACTGCCAGCATACCGTCTTCACGGAATGCCTGGGACATGCCCAATTTTTTACCGATAATTCCCTGTGCCATCTTATATACTCTTCTATAACTTGATATCTATCTCCACTCCGGAAGGCAAGTTCAATCTGGTTAAAGCATCGATTGTCTTCGAAGTGGTCTCCAAAATGTCAATGATGCGCTTATGCGTCCGTATCTCAAATTGCTCCTGTGAGTCTTTATCAATAAACGGGGAGCGGATAACACTGTACTTTTTTATATGTGTGGGCAACGGTACCGGCCCGACCACCACTGCTCCGGTGCGCTCCACGGCATCGACGATCTGAGCCGCCGACTGGTCGACTATGCGGTGGTCAAACCCTTTCAGCTTGATGCGTATTGTCTGTTTAGGCATATTATTTCCCCACTGCCTGTTCGATTATTTCTTCAGTCAATCCTGTCGGCAATTTTCTATACTGGTGGAATTCAAGCGAATGTGTGGCCCTGCCCTGAGTGAGTGACCTCAACCTGGTGGCATAGCCGAAGGTCTCGGCCAGAGGAATCAGGCATTGAATAACGTACACATCACCCTGGGCGTCAATATGCTCGATGTGTCCCCGCTTGGCATTAAGGTCACCGATGATGTCTCCCAGGAACTGCTCTGGCGCGACCACTTCCAGCTTCATAATCGGCTCGAGGAGAACCGGTTTGGCTTTCCTGACGCCGTTTCTGAGGGCCAGAGAGCCGGCCATTTTGAAAGCAATCTCGGAAGAATCAACGTCGTGGTAACTGCCATCGTAGATGGTGGCTTTGATATCGACCACGGGATAACCGGCCAGAACCCCGGTTTCCATAGCCTCTTTTATCCCCATCTCAACGGGGGGGACATATTGTCTGGGAATGACGCCACCCTTGAGGGAGTTAATAAACTGGAAACCACCGCCCCGGTTCATTGGCTCGAGTTCCAGCCATACGTGTCCGTACTGACCGTGCCCTCCCGACTGCCGCACAAATCTGCCCTCCACCTGGACCGGTGCGGAAATCGTCTCCTTGTAGGCGACCCGTGGTTTGCCCACCTTGGCACCGACGCCGAATTCGCTTATCATCCGGTTGACGATGACCTCAAGGTGAAGTTCGCCCATTCCAGAGATGATAGTCTGTCCCGTTTCCTCATTGTAGGTAACTTTGAAAGTGGGATCCTCTTCGGTCAGTTTCTGCAGGGCGGCGGTCATTTTATCCTGGTCGGCCCTGCTTTTGGGCTCAATGGAAATGGAGACAACCGGCTCGGGGAATCGGATTGATTCCAGCCGCACCGGCTGTGAAGTATCGCAAAGGGTGTCACCGGTGAAGGTATTCTTTAAACCCAGAGTGGCGACGATGGATCCGGTGTCAGCCTCTTCTACCTCCTCACGGCGGTTGGCATGCATCAGGAGCAAGCGCCCGATGCGTTCCCGCTTGCCTGTGGTTGAGTTCCAAACCTGGCTTCCCGCTTTCATGATGCCGGAGTAGACCCTGAGGTAGACAAGCCTGCCGACAAACGGGTCGGAAACAACTTTGAAAGCAAGGGCGGAAAACGGGGCTTCATCGCTGACCGGGCGGGTGACCTCTGCTTCCGAGGTAGTATCGATCGCCAGCACCGGTGGCATATCAGAAGGGGAGGGGAGGTAACTGATAATAGCATCAAGGAGCGGTTGTACACCTTTATTTCGCAGGGCGCTGCCACAGAGAATGGGCACGCCTTGGTTCGCCAGAGTTATTTTGTGCAGTGCCTGTCTTATCATCGATGGGCTGATCTCATGGCTCTCAAGGTAGGCTTCCAGGATATGGTCGTCATGCTCGGCCAGCTTTTCAATCAGGGCGTGACGATATTCATCGCAGCGTTTCCGTTCTGATTCCGGAACGGCAGCTTCTTCTGGCTCTGAATCAGGCTTACCATCATAATGCCAGACCTTGTTCTCGATGAGGTCGATGACGCCTTCAAATGATTCACCGCTGCCCAGAGGAATCTGGATGGGTAGCGGTTTCGCCTTCAAGCGTTTTTCAATCATGGAGATGGTACGTTTGAAATTGGCGCCTACGCGGTCCATCTTATTGATAAAGCAGATTCTGGGCACGTGATAACGGTCGGCCTGTCGCCAGACCGTCTCTGACTGTGCCTCGACTCCAGCCACTCCGTCAAAGACCACCACGCCGCCGTCCAGCACCCTGAGGCTGCGCTCCACCTCGGCGGTGAAGTCTACATGACCCGGCGTATCGATGATGTTGATGCGGTGGTCCTGCCAGTAGCAGGTGGTCGCGGCCGCAGTTATGGTGATACCACGCTGACGCTCCTGCTCCATCCAGTCCATTACCGCGGTACCGGTATCCACGTCTCCAATCTTGTAGGTACGACCGGTATAGTACAGTATCCGCTCGGTAACGGTGGTCTTGCCGGCGTCAATGTGGGCAATAATCCCTATATTTCTGATTTTTTCTAAAGGAAAACTTCTCGGCATCGTTTTTACCTTTGCTGGATTCGGGTTCTTGGTCATAATCTTCGTGTTAATGATTGTTCACCTTTTACCACCGGTAGTGGGCGAAGGCGCGGTTCGCCTCGGCCATCCGGTGGGTATCTTCTCGCTTCTTAATCGTGACGCCTTCACCGCGCAGGGCATCAGCCAGCTCATCAGCCAGTCTTTCCGTCATTGACTTGCCTTTTCTCGCTCTCGCTGATTTCAATAGCCAGTTCAGTGCCAGGAAGAGACCGCGGTCAGGGCGTACTTCCACAGGTACCTGGTAGGTGGCCCCGCCCACGCGACGCGGTTTGACCTCGAGCAGCGGCGTGGCGTTTTTCACCGCCTGTTCCAGCGCCGTTACCGGGTCTTTACTCGACCGCTCTTCCAGAATATCAAGTGCCCCGTACACAATAGTTTCCGCAGTCCTTTTCTTACCGCACGTCATTACCTTGTTTATCAAAGTGGACACGGTTACATTATGGAACTTCGGGTCCGGTGCTAGCTCTCTTTTTTCCGGTTGGGCACGTCGGGGCATTCTACTCTCCTATTTTCAGGCTATTTCCGCCTTCTCTTTTACCATCTTGCTGCCGTATTTGCTGCGACCCTGCCGGCGGTTGGCGACGCCGCTGGTATCAAGCGCCCCGCGCACGATGTGATAGCGGACACCGGGTAAGTCCTTGACGCGTCCGCCGCGAATCAGCACCACCGAGTGTTCCTGCAGTTCATGACCCTCACCCGGGATGTAGGCCGTTACCTCCATTCCGTTGGTGAGCCTGACTCTGGCTATCTTGCGCAGCGCCGAATTGGGCTTCTTGGGCGTCATGGTCCTGACCTGGGTACAGACGCCCCTTTTCTGCGGCGAACCCTTGTACTCAATCATCCGGTTTTTCAGCGCATTGAAGGTAAAGCGAAGCGCCGGCGATTTGGTCTTCTTGATGCCCTTTTTTCGCCCTTTACGTATCAGCTGGTTGATAGTTGGCAACCTTTTCCTCCTGCTTTACAATTTAAATGGATGAGCCTTGGCTCATCCATTAATTTGGTGATGGTTTGAACCCTTCAGTTCAATCCATCAGCTATGGCTGAAATCCAAATATCCAAGAGGAAAGTTTACCACAAGTCAAGATTAATTGTCAAATAGCTACAAACAGGCTTGGTGGAACTTATTCGCCGAGCAGGCGGTGCAGTCCTTCCCCATGCTTCCGGCACCACTGATAGATGACCATCAGGTCCCAGCCGATGCAGAAGTGGCGGACGCCCATCTCTATGAATTCCCATATAAAAATTGGGCAGATATTACCCGCCATAAACCGTCAAAACCTATTACCATATCGCACGTAGAACGTGGCACTATGAGATTGCAAAAGACGCATATCGGCAGACCACGTAAGAGAAAACGAATTAGGATTACACCCCCCAAAACCACCGATTACACTAAAGGAAGTGAGGTTAAGGCGGTGAAATGAATCAGACACCGTATTTATTGGTTAGGTCAAGCAGACCTCTCTTGCCAATACCTGTTTGGTCAGTGCTAAGTATGTCTTGCAGTGTGCCTTCAGGCAAAGAGGCACGTGTATCAGGGACAAATGTAACTCTAGTGCGGTTGGAGAATGCCTTTCTTAGCGTAATGCCGTGCTTTGTTTTCCTGCCAATAGTCCACCCATCCTTCTTAAGCAACTTGATTAGTTGCTTGCCTGTGATGGCAGGCAATTTTGTGTATTTAGGCAACAGCAGTCAACTCACGAACAGACTGGATGTATGGTTGGACGAAGGTTCCAGTACTAACGGGTTTAGCAATTGTAATATCGGATTTAGGTTTCACGTGATAGAATGTTACGTTACGCTCCTTCAAGAATCTCTCACATTCTCCTACATCCTCAAGAGTATTGAGATGGAGCAATACCGCTTCTTTTATTCTTTTCTCAGCTTCCGAGAGAGTACGCCCGAATGTTCCTGTGCTAAGTTCTACACAACGGGCAATCCATCTTCTATCCTTTTTCTCAAATGCAAGCGTCAGAACTATATAGCCCTTATGCACTGCCACCTCCTTTTTAGATATTTCTCTTTCCTGCATTCTATACTTTGGCGTGGTCTGTTTCGCCAATACTATTGTAACAGGTTGTACCAGTGTGATACAATTTTCCCCGTTTGTCAATCGCCCAAAGGAATTATTTTGCTACCATATGTAAGCGCATTATATCAAGGATTAAAGAAGGGAAATCAACCAAATGCAAATAGCTACAAACAGGCTTGGTGGAACTTATTCGCCGAGCAGGCGGTGCAGTCCTTCCCCATGCTTCCGGCACCACTGATAGATGACCATCAGGTCCCAGCCGATGCAGAAGTGGCGGACGCCCATCTCTATGAATTCCCGGGCTTTTTCGAAATCATCAAGTTCCACACGAGGATGGACGCCCTTTTTGAGCGCAAGTTCGATGATGTCTTTTTGTTGGCGCTGTATTTCGGGGCTGTGCATCTTTCCCGCCCGGCCTGTATTGACCGAGAAATCGCACGGGCCAAACTGAATCATATCCAGGCCTTCGATTGAAAGCACCTCGTCCATCTGTTCCACCAGGCTTGCCTTTTCCACCATGATGGCAATGACTGCCTCCCGGAGTGTTCTGACCCAGACCTCGGTGCCAATCTCAAGGACAAAGCCGGTGATACGGCGTATGACGCAACCCTGAAGGCCATCGTCTTCGGGCGTGGCGGGCCTGACCATGCGGATGCATTGCCTGACTTCATCCGCAGTGTGGCAATCGGCAAACAGGATGTTCGGGATACCGGCACCGAGCGAACGGCTGGTGATGAACAGTCGCGGGTCCTGCTCCACCTTCATCATGGAGGACATATGGGGAAACAGGTCTACGGCGCGCGCGAAGTTATCAAGCTGGGGAAGGCTCCAGGTGGCATACTGTCCGCTCAACTCGATGTAATCAAAAAGGCCGGAGTGCCCGATCACCTCAATAATCTCGGGTGATGTGGTGATTACGTGGGTGCCAACGGTTGGCTTTCCCGCGTTCAGAAGCTCCCTCATTCGGTTTTTTCTCACCGTAATCTCCTTTGCGACAGCATAATAATTAGGGACTCACCCATTTTAGCAGGATTTTGCTCTGTCGTATAGTTCGGCAGCCCGGTAGGAACTCCTGACCAGGGGCGACGAGGCAACCTCGGTGAATCCCAGCGCCTGGCCGATGGCTTCATACTCGGTGAATTCCTCCGGAGGTACAAAGCGAATCACGGGATGATGTTGAGGGGAGGGCTGGAGGTACTGCCCGATGGTCAGCAGGTCGCAATTCGCCTCTCTCAGGTCACCCATTACCTCGATGACTTCCTCTCTGCTTTCGCCCAGCCCGAGCATGAGGCCGGACTTGGTCACGGTCTCCGGGTTCAGCTTTTTCACCAGGTACAGGAGTTCCAGCGAGCGGGCGTAATCCGCTCCCGGCCTCACTTCGGGGTAGAGGCGGGGCACCGTTTCCACGTTGTGGTTGATGACCTGCGGGCCGGACTCAACCACCATCAAGATGGCCTTTTCTGAGCCGCGGAAATCAGGGACGAGGACCTCAACCGTGATACCGGCCGCATTTTCCCGGAGCAGGGTTACTGTTCGGGCAAACTGAGAGGCGCCGCCATCAGGCAGGTCGTCTCTGGTGACGGAGGTAATGACAACATAGCTCAGCCCGAGTTTTTCAACTGCCTCAAGCAGGTGTTCCGGCTCCGCTTCATCAACGGGACCTGGATGTCCCCTCTTTACCGCACAGAAGGTGCAGCGCCGGGTACACATGTCTCCCAGAATGAGAAAAGTGGCCGTGCCGGCCGTAAAGCAATTGCCGATGTTGGGGCAGAGGGCGCTCTGGCAGATGGTGTGCAGGTTAAATCCGTCCAGCAGGTCGTGCATGGATGACATGACGGCAGGGTCGGCGAGCCTCTGCTTAAACCAGGGTGGCAGTCTTCCTCTCATAATAGCTCTCATCGACTGAGTCATCTGTGAATTTCAATTCAACCTCAAAAACCTCAGCGAAGTGGGCCAGTAAACGTTCGGTCACCTCATCTACTGGCAGCTCACGCCCGAGGAGTCGGGCCATTGAAGTGGCCGTTTTGCTGGTGAAACCACAGGGGTTAATCAATGAAAAGTGGTTCAGGTCTGTGTTCACATTGAGGGCAAAGCCGTGCATGGTAATCCACTGGCGGATGCTGAGCCCGAGAGCGGCTATCTCCTCATCGTTCACCCAGACGCCGGCGTGGCTGCGGTCGCGCTCCGACTTTATACCGTAGTCGGCCAGCGTTCTGATGAGCGCTTCTTCCAGGTTGTGGACATACTGGTGGGCGTCCCGGTTCCGCTCTCGCAAATCCAGTATGGGATAGCCGACAATTTGT
The DNA here is from genome assembly GCA_004375725.1 of Dehalococcoidia bacterium. Taxonomy (GTDB): domain Bacteria; phylum Chloroflexota; class Dehalococcoidia; order Dehalococcoidales; family RBG-16-60-22; genus E44-bin89. The sequence continues at coordinate 32,229 of SOKS01000106.1, forward strand.
CCCGGGCCGTGATAGGTAACATCACCGCCGCGGTCGGTGAAAATTAAGGACACGCCCGCACCGGCCAGTTTTGCCGGGGAAACCAGGACATTTTCCAGCTTGCCCAGCTTGCCCACGGTGATGGTGGGCGGGTGCTCCAGCAGAAGCAGCGTATCGGCTATCCGACTTTTCAACTTCTCCTGAAGCAGCGCTTTCTGCAGCTCGAACGCCTCGCGGTATTCAATCTGTCCCAGCTGTCGAACGGTACACCACATCCTTTGCTCCACGTGCTTCTCTACCTGTTCTTTGAGGGATAGTGTATTGTCTCGCCGGTGACATCGAGCGCTGCCTCGTGCATGGCCTCGGAGAGTGAGGGATGGGCATGCAGGGTGGCGACGATGTCCGCTACGGTGGCTTCCATCTTCATGGCAAGGGTAGCCTCGGCGATGAGTTCGGTGGCTCGCGGGCCCAGGATATGAACGCCGAGAATCTGGCCGTATTTCGACTCGGTAATAATTTTAATCAGGCCGCGGCGCTCGCCCAGTATGGTGGCAATGCTGTTGGCGGCGAAGGGGAACCTGCCAATCTTTATTTCATACCCCTGCGATTTAGCTTCTTCCTCGGTGAGGCCGACGCTGGCCAGTTCCAGCAGGCTGTGTGTGAAACGCGGCACAACCTGGTAATCAATGGTGGCGCGGCGACCCATAGCGTTTTCCGCGGCAATAATGCCTTCTTCCATAGCCACATAGGCGAGCATGATGCCGCCGGTGGCATCCCCTGCGGCATAGATACCCGGAACGCTGGTCTCCATACGCTCGTTAACCTGGATGGCACCCTTGTTTATCTTTACGCCAGCTTCCTCAAGCCCCAGACCATCCGTGCTCGGCCGGTACCCCACGGCGATGGCGACCACTTCCGCCTCCAGCTTTTGTTCCGGTTTGCCATCCGAGATGGTGACCGATTTTCCGCCCGCGCTGTCTTCAATCTGCAGCACCCTGGTGCCTTCGTATAGCTGCATACCGTCGTCTTTGAGCGCTTTGGCCAGTACGGACGTAAGTTCGGCATCTTCCAGGGGCAGGATATGGGGCAGCATCTCCACCACGCTCACCTGGCAGCCCAGCTTGGCCAGAATGGTGGCCATCTCTATGCCGATAACGCCGCCGCCAATCATTATCATGCTTTTCGGTACGCTTTCCAGGTTAAGGATTTTCTCGGCGTTGATTATGCCGGAGGGGCTGTCCGCGCCTGGAATGGGCAGCGATATCGGCTTGCCGCCGGTGGCCAGTATTATTTTCTGGGCCTGAATAACCTGTTTCTGCCCATCTCCGCTCTCGATTTCCACCTGTTTGGAAGGCAGTAGTCTGGCACGACCCTTGACGACTTCTATTTTGTTCCCTTTGAGCAGGCTCTCTACGCCTGATACGTGTGTCTTGATTACTGTATTCTTGCGCGCCTGCATCTTAGCCAGGTCAGCGCTGACATCCCGCGCCATGATGCCAAACTGCTCAGATTTCTTCATGATTCCGTAGAGCTCGGCGCTGTGCAGCAGTGTTTTTGATGGTACGCATCCCCGGTTGAGGCAGGTACCGCCCAGTGTCTCCATCTCAACAACGGTAGCCCGGCCGCCAAGCTGTGCCGCCCTGATGGCGGCTACATAGCCCGCCGGTCCGCCACCTATAATGACCAGCTCTCTCTCTTCCACTAAATACCTCCGGTAAAAATATATAGCTGATTCGGCTCTGGTCAGCGCTACGTTGCCAGGTCGTCAACCGCCTGCTGCACCAGCTGCAGATAGGCCAGAGACGGCCCGCCGCCCATCTGCACCGCCACCCAGCCGGCTTCCATGACCTGTTCCTTGGTGGCACCGTGGGCCAGTGCGCTCTTCACGTTGGCCGCGATGCACCAGTGGCAGTGTTCGGCAACGGCGATGCCCACGGCAATGAGGTACTTGTATTTTTGGTCCAGCGCGCCCGGCGCTTTGGCTGCCTGGGTCAGTGCGGCGAAGCCCTGCCTCTGCTGAGGCCACTCCTTTTGCCAGCGCGCCAGGTTGGCTTCAAATTCCTGCACGACTTCTTTCATGTTTTCCATTTTGCTCTACTCCTCCTGAAAATATAGCCATGTAATCAGGCTAAAAGCAGTGTCGGGTTTTCCAGGGCACTGAGCAGGCTGGTTAAAAACCTGGCTGCCACGGCGCCGTCAATAACCCGGTGGTCGTAGGTCAGGCTGTAGGTCATTATCGGTCTGGCCACAATCTGTCCATCTCTGACCACGGCCCGGTCGGTAATCGCTCCGACGCGCAGGATGGCCGATTCCGGCTGGTTGATGATGGCGGTCTCAAAGGTCCAGCCGCTGCCGAGCGTGCCCAGATTGGTCAGCGTAAATGTGCCACCGTTGATCTCATCACTGCTCAGCTTGTTCTCCTTTGCCTTCTCGACAAGTGTCTTTATCTCTTTGCTTATCTCCACCAGCGACTTACGGTCGGCGTGCTTCACCACCGGGACAATCAATCCGTCTTCCAGCGCGGTCGCCACGCCCATATTGATATCTTCCCAGACTTTAATCTCTTTATCGACAATGCTGGCGTTGACCTTGAGGTGGTCGCGGAGTATACGGGCGATGGCAAAGACGAGAATGTCGGTGTAGGTAATGCGGGTACCGAGGGTGCTTTCCTGTGCTACCAGGTTGTTGCGCAGCCTGGCAATCTCGCCCATATCGATTTCACCCATCGTGGTGAGCTGGGCTGAAACAGAAAGGCTGTGATGCATGCGCTCGGCGATGGTGCCCCGCATCCCGGTGAGCGGTATGGTCTGCTTTACCCTTCTTTCTCCCACGGCTGCAGGCGGTGCTGGTGCCGCCTCTTTGACGGCGATTGCTTTTTCAATATCCTCGCGGACAATTCTGCCGCCCGGCCCTGTGCCCGCCACCCGGGTGATATCAACGGCATGTTCCTCGGCCAGTTTTCTGGCCACCGGCGAGATGCGGACACGCCCTTCTTCTCCGGCGGCGGGGACTACTTCTTTGGCTGGTGCCGCCTCGGCCTTGGGAGTCTCAGCGGCCGCTGGTTCAGCTGCCTGCGCTGCTTCGGCTGGCTTCCCCGCAGGTGTCTCTTTCTGTAACTTGGCCAGCTCTTCTTTGCTTTCCGCGAGCATACCGATAACCTGCCCGGCGGGAGCTGTCTCCCCCTCGTTCATCATGATATGGAGGAAGCCGCTGACCGGGGATTCAACATCGGTCCTGACCTTCTCCGTCTCGATAACCACCACTAGCTGGCGTTCTTCCACCCGGTCTCCTTCCTTGAACTGCCATTCAATGATGGTGGCATCGGCCACGGCCATGCCAACACGTGGTATTTTAATTTCTGTGGCCATCTCTTTCTTCTCCCATAGCTTATTTTCGGAAAAAGCCCTGTTCTGCCGCAGCACGGATGGTTTTTTTGACGTCAACTACCGGTGGGCCATCAGGCTGAAGTTTTATTTTGGTCTGGTCGGTATCCTTGACCGTGACTTCTCTTTCTCCATCCAGCGCGATGACCGAGGGCTTCAAATTTACCGCAACTTCCTCGCCTGGTTCAAGCAGCTTCCATTCTGCGATGCCGACCTCGCAGATAACGCCGGGCAGCACGGCGGCTTTTACCTTGAGGTGGCCATTGCCCAGCCTCAGGTACATTCCCCGAGCATCGTCAGGCCCGACAGGGAAGAGGTTTCCCCCGATGGCCGTCATGCCCAGATTGGTTGGTTCCGCTCTGGTACAGATTATCTGCCTGACCTCTGATAGCTCCCAGATGGCCCGGGCACCGACGAATAGCTGATCTAACACTACCGCGTCAATCAGTGCCATGTCAATTTCCCGGCCATTCTGGATGACGGCGAGACGTTTCTGGGTTTTAATTACATCTTTGCCATCAACCAGCTTCCGGGCAGTTATGCCGGCGGCAAGGCCGGCGGTGGTGGCTTCCACCATCTCTGGAAAGACATTGTTGGTGCCGGTAGAAATTGGGACCAGTGGAATACGGCCACTTTTTTTGGCCACGTCACGGTTGGTGCCGTCTCCACCCAGAGTAACAATGCACCCCATCTCCTGTTCGCCCATCAGCTCCGCAGCCCGGGTGGAATCCTCGCTGGTATAGCTGAGCGGCATATCAATTACGGATACTCTGGCGTCCAGCTTCTTTCTCCCGATGCCGTCCAGCGCTCTCTGCCCGAGCCCATAGTAATCGGGCATAATCAGGATTTCATCAACTCCGATGGCGTCAATGCCCATGATAATCCGGCGCAGCTGATTGGTCTTTTCGTT
>SOKS01000117.1 GCA_004375725.1 Dehalococcoidia bacterium
CGCTCTACCATTGAGCTATCGGGGAACACCGGCAAAAACCACATTTATTATCAGCATTCAGACGGGCAAAGTCAAGCTGATTACTCCTGATTGCCGAACGACCATATGGCGAGCAGGACCATCACCGCCCCGAACCCGGCCAAGATAGCGATTTCATTCCAGAGCGTCAGAGTGTGCCCGAACAGGCTGATGCGGTAAGTCGCGTCCGGACTCGCGCCGAGCACCACCTGGCGGATGGGGGCAATGCCGTAGGTGGCCGGATTGACCTTCACCAGCACGTTCATCCATTGCGGCAAGCCTTGCAAAGGGAAAAATGCCCCGGAAAGAAATATCATGGGGAACATCAGCATCTGCATCGTGGCCTGAAACGCCTCCATGGAACGGATTCGGGTGGCCAGCAGGACGCCAAACGAGCCAAAAGAGGCGGCCAGCAGGAACATGAGTGGCAGGAGCGCCAGCACCGTCCCGATGGAAAGGGAAACGCCAATGAGCGGGGCAAACGCCAGTATCAGTATTCCCTGAAGCGAGGCAATGGTGGCTGACCCCAGTGTTTTGCCGATAGCGACGGCAGCGCGACTGATAGGTGCCACCAGCACTTCCTTTAGAAAACCAAACTCGCGGTCCCAGACCACGGAAATCCCGGACATGAATGATGTCATCAGCACCGTCATGCCGATAATGCCGGGATAGATGAACTGGGTGAAGTCGAAGCCACCGTCCAGGACGCCCATTCTGGCGCTGAGCCCGCTGCCGAAGACAAAGAGGAACAGGAGCGGAAAGGTAAGCGACCCGATTAATCGCAACCGGTCGTGCCAGAAGCGCAATAAATCACGATACCAGATGGTATAGACACCACGCAGTTGATTCATAATATCCTCCTAGCGCCGCGAACGGCGTCCGTGCTGGCGAACCATCGCCTTGAATGTGTCGCTGACGTCCTCTTCACGTATCTCCCTTCCCGTGAGCTTGAGAAAAACGTCATCGAGGCTCGGGCGGCGCATGCTCACACTGACTATCAGGGTGCTGAATTCGCGCAGGAGAACAGGGAGAAACTCCTCACCGTTGGCGACCTCAAAGCAGAGTCCATCACCGTCACGTCTGGCTTCAATTTGATAGCGGCGGCTGATTTCCGCCATCGCCTTGTCATTATCATCGGTCTTCAGCGATACGATGTCCTTGCCCACCATTCTCTTGAGTTTTGCCGGTGTGTCCATGGCGATGAGCTTTCCGTAGTCAATAACGGCAATGCGGTCAGCATTCTCTGCCTCATCCATGTAGTGTGTGGTAAGGAAGATGGTCGTTGCTTCCTGCCGACGCAGCTCGAGGATATACTCCCACATACGATTCCTGGTCTGCGGGTCGAGCCCGAGCGTCGGCTCGTCGAGGAAGAGAACACGGGGATGGTGCAGCAGTCCTCGCGCCAGCTCCAGGCGCCGTTTCATCCCTCCGGAAAAGGTCTGTACCTTGTTATGGCGCTTGTCCCACAGTTCCATCATTTTGAGAAACTGCTCGATACGCTGCTCGCGGACTGAGGCGGGTACGCTGTAAACAAGGGCATGAAAACGCAGGTTCTGCAGGGCACTGAGCCTTTCATCGAGGCTGGGGTCCTGAAATACCAGACCTATCATTTGACGTACCTGGCTCTGCCGGTGTACCACGTCCAGGCCGGCAATGCTGGCCCGACCTGAAGTCGGTTTGGTCAGCGTGCAGAGGATATTGATGGTGGTGGTCTTTCCCGCCCCATTCGGCCCCAGAAAGCCAAAGATTTCCCCCGGTTTTACCGTGAAGCTGACATTGTTCACCGCCGCCAGGTCGCCATACTTTTTCGTCAGATTTTCTACTTCAATGATATATTCACTCATACTTCACCAGAGAAATACCGTAATTTGAGGGTCATCCGCCATGCGAGCTGATAATCCGCCAGGGTAATGTCCTTACTATTGTATCATTCCCGGCCTGTCATTGTTTAGCGGCACTAAATACGGTAATATGAAATAAATAGCTTCCCTGGAGGAGATTTGGTATAAATGAGAGTGAGATACCGGAGCTACCCGACTGATGGGCTCAACGTCATCTTGATACTGGTTATTATCAATTTCGTGATTTTCTTCGCTACTCTTATTCGGCCTGAATTCATTTATTTACTCGGCTTTCAGCCAGCGGCGTTCTTTTCCCGTCCCTGGACGGTAGTCACTGCCATGTTTGTCCACGCCGGGTTCTGGCATATCTTTGCCAATATGCTGACCCTCTACTTCTTTGGCAGCTATTTCTCCAGACTGGTCGGGCGCGACAAGTTCCTTTTCGTCTACTTTGCTGGTGGTATAGTGGGTAATCTCCTGTTCTGGGCGTTGGCCTCACCTTTCGCGGTGGCCGTGGGCGCTTCCGGCGCCGTGTTCGCCCTGGCCGGCGGCCTGGTGATGATGCGGCCAAAGCTGCCGGTAATCATTTTCCCCATCCCCATCCCGATGCCTCTCTTCGTGGCTGTGCTCGGTGGGTTCGTTATTCTCTCCTTTCTGCCATCGGTTGCCTGGCAGGCGCACCTCGGTGGGCTCATCGTGGGCTTGATAGCTGGCTACATTTTCCGCAAAAGGGAAAGGTATTCTTTCTTCTAGTCCACCGGCAGTTTCAACTTGACTTTAACCTGCGCTGTTCTTTATAATAACTAGCTGGTTGGTTCAAAATCGACCAGGCCACTGCCCGAGTGGCGCAATGGCAGCGCAACCGACTTGTAATCGGTAGGCTAGTGGGTTCGAATCCCCTCTCGGGCTTAGCGAGACGAGGTTGCGGAGGGGTGCCGGAGTGGTTAATCGGAGCAGTCTGTAAAACTGCCGCCCTAAGGGCTACACAGGTTCGAATCCTGTCCCCTCCACCAGGGCAGCTTGTTTTTGATAAGTTCATTTGCGTTCTGGATAAGAACGTGATGATGGTTGACTTTTCATAAACATTACCTTAAAATTAGCTTTGTAATTATGCCCACATA
>SOKS01000212.1 GCA_004375725.1 Dehalococcoidia bacterium
GCACAGAAATGAGCGTTCATGAACGTGGAAAGGTGGCTGTAGTAATTGTGGGGTGCCGTCACCGTCTCGTACATATCGGCCAGGGCAGCAATGTGGCGCGATTCGATGTAGCCGTTCCAGGGCAGGTCAATCATACAGATGTCCATGGCGTGCTTTTCCAGAAAGGGAGCAAAACCTTTCATATTATACAGGCTTTCCCCGGAGCAGATGGGCACTTTAGTTGACTTCTTAACCTGGAGGAGCGCCACCGGGTCGTAAATGTCCATCTCCAGCCACATCAGGTTATATGGCTCTACAACTCTGGCGATCTGAATGAAGCCGTCCGTCTTGAAATTGAAATTCAGGTCGAGGCAGAGGTCAATATCATCTCCCACCGCTTTGCGGAAGGTGCTCATCAGGCGGTCAATGGTTTTCAGTATACCGGGGTCAATATTCTGTTCCATAGACCACAGCATATGGGGTGGCTCTCCGGGTGTGAGGATGTTTGTTTTCAGCGCGGTATAGCCGTTAGCCGCCACCTCTTCGCCCAGAGCGGCGATATCATCATACGTTTTCAAGGCTGGTTTGTCGGGGTACAGCTCGGGGTTACGGGTACGATAGGTGCCGCAGTGCGACCAGTATACCCGTATCTTATCGTGGACCGGGCCACCGAATAGCTCATAGAGCGGGACGTTAAGCGCCTTGGCCTTGATGTCCCAGAGGGCGATTTCAATTCCAGCGATGGCTTTCTGGGCGATACCGCCGGGATTATGCTGGAAGCGATGGTTCATCTCGCGGTAAAGCTTCTCCACCGCCTGCGGGTCCTTACCGATGAGGCGTGGCTCAAGGTCCTTGACGCAGCCACCGACGCCAAAGGCGGAACTGTTGTCGGTGCATTCACCGTAGCCAACCAAGCCTTCGTCCGTTTCCACCTTGACGAAGGTAAAAGCCCGCCACACCGCATCGCAGAAAATCGGTGTTACTTTGGTAATTTTCACCCTTTAATCCTCCAGAATGTTAAAATTATGCGCTGCCGTTTACCCGAAGTGTCGGCATTTCTCTTCCAGGGCACCGAGCAACTGGTCAAAGGAGTCACGGAATGCCTTCACGCCATCCACCTGCAGTTGCTCGGTAATCGCGTCCAGGTCAATGCCGACTTTTTTCAGGTCGTTTAAAGCCTGCTTCGCTTCCGCCACACCTTTGTTCAACGTGTCTCTGACCTTGCCGTGGTCAAGGAACAAATCAATGGTCTCCTTTGGCAGGGTGTTAATCGTATCCGGACCCATAAGCTCATCCACGTATTTTACGTCGGAGTAGTCAGGGTTTTTGGTGCTGGTGCTGCCCCAGAGCACCCGCTGAATGCGCGCGCCGCGCTCCCGCTGCCTGGCGAATTCCTGACCTGAGAAAACCTCCTTGAAGCGACGGTACACAAGCTTGGAATTGGCCACCGCTGCTTTGCCGCGCATTGATAGCGCCTCTTCGGTGCCTATTTTTTCCAGCTCGTGGTCTACATATGTGTCCACGCGGCTGACGAAGAAGGAGGCCACCGAAGTTATCGGCTGCGGGTTGGAGCATCGGGCGAGGCCCTGAAGATACGCTTGAGACACCGCTTCATAGTGCGCCATGGAGAACATAAGGGTGATATTGATATTGATGCCTTCGGCAAAAAGCTGTTCAATGGCCGGGATGCCGGGTGGGGTGGCAGGCACCTTGATCATCAGATTGGGCCGGTCCACCAGCCGCCACAGGCGGCGCACCTCGGCGATTGTTGCCTCTGTGTTATAGGCCAGTGCGGGCGCTGGCTCCAGGCTGACCAGCCCATCCATACCATCGCTGGCATTATAAACGGGACGAAAAACGTCGGCCGCCATCTGGATATCCTCCACGGTAAGGCGGTCATAGATGTCCATAATGCCTGCGTCAGGATTCGATTTCAGGATGGACTTTATCGCTTCATCGTAGTCCTGCCCCTGCGTTATTGCTTTGTGGAAAATGGTGGGATTGCTGGTCAGGCCACTGACACCGCTATCCACCAGTTGCTTTAACCGACCGCTGGTAATCAGCCCCCGCTGAATGAAATCGAGCCATATGGACTGGCCCACCTTCTGGACTTCTTTCAGTTTTTCCATTGGCCTCCTCCTTGCTCAGAATGCCTTGGTTTGAATTATGACCATATATCTATCTAGGGCATTCTCTTTATTATGCCATGTTTTATAAAAACGAGGAAAACGAACAGATAGCAGATGGCACCGAGCAGCAATGCCTGGGCAAAACCGAGGCTGATAGCAATGACAATAGTGGCTGCCGAACCTAACACCGAGCCCACGCCGTTCAGTCCCCACATCCAGGGAATATATCTATCCATCTCCATTTCTTTCAATGCCCTGATGCCAAGTGGAAACGGGAAGCCCATCAGGAAACCAAGAGGTACCAGCATGATAATCATAGCCAGTAAACGCAGCGCCAGATTGAGCCCCAGTAGCTGGTTAAAAACGAGGGGAATAAGGAAGATGTAAACGATTATTAATACGCCAATGGCGATGGCAGCCGTCGCTATCCCTTTGAATATCCCGTCATGGGTCAGGCGGCCGCTGTACATACTGCCCAGGCCGGCACCGGTCAGCAGCGAAAACAGAAGAACGGCCATTGACAGTACCGGCTGTCCGAGGTAGAGGATAAATCTCTGGATTAATGAAATCTCAATGAGCATAAACCCGATCCCGATGAGTACAAACAGGACCACGGATTTGATTGGTTTGTTCCCTGTGCTCTGGCGTCGCTTTGGCTGGCCGCGCACGTGGGAAGAGCGAAGATACCAGTACATCGGCGGCCCGGCAAGTACGAGCATCATCAGGACGAATGAAAGCCAGAAAACCAGCGACACCGGTTGCGGCAGACCGGCATCGATCTTGTAGAAGAACGGGCTGTTATCACTAACCGTGGTTAAATCCATGCCCATCTCTCTGGCAAATTTCTCTACCTGGCGGA
>SOKS01000205.1 GCA_004375725.1 Dehalococcoidia bacterium
CCAACCACCACACCAGCGGCCACTCTGGCCGGGTCACTGGCACTACCGAACCCATAAATGGAAACGAGGGCGATAAGGGCCGCACCACTCGAAATAAGAATATGCGTCCTCAGCCCTGCCTGTTTCCCGGCCCTTTCCCTCTGGTAACCGATAACAGCTCCCAGAGCAGCCGCCAGCAAGAGACGCAGCACCATTTCCAGTACGATAGGCATTTCAGGCTCTACTCAGCTTTTTTCTTAGTAGCCAGCAACCGGTTGAGGGCGTTCACGTAGGCTTTGGCGCTTGCCACTATGATGTCTGTATCCGCTCCCCGGCCAGTGTAGGTAACGCTATCACTCTCAATCCGGCACAGCACTTCACCGATGGCATCAATGCCCTCGGTAATTGATTTGATGTTGAATTCAGTAAGCGTGTTGGGTACCTTTACTATCTTGTCAATTGCCTTGAAGGCGGCATCAACCGGCCCGCTACCCAGTGCCGCGTCCGCCAGTGCCTGCCCATCAGGGCTGGTCATTATCACCGATGCCGTTGGGATACCACGGTCGCCGCAGGATATCTGGATGCGGTCAAGGTGATAGACTTCTGAGACCGTGCGTTGCTCCTCGGCAACCAGCGATTCTATATCCCGGTCGGCTACTTCCTTTTTCTTATCTGCCAGGTCCTTGAAAGCGCGAAAGACACGATTGAAATCTTCGTCTTCCAGACCATAGCCCAGCTCAGCCAGTCGCTCACGCAGAGCGTGACGACCGCTCAATTTGCCCAGCACCAGGCTGCTTGATGGTATGCCCACCGTTTTAGGGTCCATTATTTCAAAGGTTATGGGCATTTTAATGACACCGTCCTGGTGTATACCGGACTCGTGCCGGAAGGCATTGGCGCCCACAATAGCTTTATTCGGCTGCACGGAAAAACCGGTTATCTCGCTTACCATCCGACTCGTTTTATAGATTTGCCTGGTATCGATGTCGGTATTCAGGTTGAAGAAATCGCTGCGGGTCTTGATTGCCATGACGATTTCCTCGAGCGAAGCATTGCCCGCCCGCTCTCCAATGCCGTTGATGGTGCACTCCACCTGCCGACACCCTTTTCTGACTGCCTCCAGGCTATTTGCCACCGCCAGGCCCAGGTCATTATGGCAGTGCATACTGACAATTAATTCACTAATACGAGGCACGTTCTGGTAGATATTCTCAATGAGCCCGCCGAATTCTTCCGGAATGGAATAGCCCACGGTATCGGGGATATTGAGCGTGGTAGCGCCGGCCTCAATAGCCACCTGAAGTATCTGGTAAAGATAGGCCGGTTCTGTCCGGCTGGCATCCATGGGTGAAAATTCAATGTCATCGGTGTAGCTCCTCGCCCGGGCCACCATGTCACGCGTTAACTGCAGAATCTCCTCACGTGTCTTCTTCATTCCATGCATAAGGTGGATGTCCGATGATGATACGAATACGTGAATACGAGGGTGTGCGGCATCTTTAATTGCCTCCCAGGCACGGTCAACATCATCCGGGTTCGCCCGGGCCAGACCGCAGATAATGCTGCCGCGCACTTCCTGAGCGATTAGCTTTACCGATTCGAAGTCGCCCGGCGAGCTGATGGGGAAGCCGGCTTCAATAACATCCACACCGAGCTTCTCAAGCTGCCTGGCGATTTCAAGTTTCTCGCCAAGGTTCATGCTGCCGCCAGCCGCCTGTTCGCCATCGCGCAGTGTGGTGTCAAAGATAATGACTTTGCCCATCTCGCTCCCCCATTTTCTAGCGTATTATTATTGAATTGTTGGTAAGATATTTGTCTATTTAACCAGCCACGTCATCATCTTGCGCAGCTCAGCCCCGACCAGCTCAATTGGGTGCTCCCTGTCTTTACGAGTGAGCGCGTTGAATACCGGCATGCCAGCCTGGTTCTCCAGAATCCACTCGCGGGCAAAGGTGCCGTCCTGAATCTCACCCAGGATTTCCCACAGATTTTCCCTCACCCCTTCATCAATCACCCTTGGCCCTCTGGTTATATCACCATACCGGGCGGTATGACTTACCGAGTCACGCATAAAACCGATGCCACCTTTGTATATCAGGTCAACGATAAGTTTCAGCTCGTGGAGGCACTCGAAGTAAGCCAGTTCGGGCTGATAACCGGCCTCCACCAGCGTTTCAAAGGTTGCCTTGAGTAGAGAGGTAACGCCACCACAGAGTATTGTCTGCTCACCGAAGAGGTCGGTCTCCGTTTCCTCAGCGAAGGTGGTCTCCAGGACTCCAGCACGGGCACAGCCGATGGCCGCTGAGTAGGCCAGCGCTTTATCCTTCGCCTGGCCGGAAGCGTCCTGATAGACCGCTATCAGCGCCGGTACGCCCTGTCCCTGGGTAAAGAGCTCGCGAAGCATAGTGCCTGGACTCTTGGGTGCTATCATGGTTACATCAATGTCCGGCGATGGTACCACCTGGTTGTAGTGGACGGAAAAGCCATGAGAAACCATGAGCATGTTACCCTTGGCTAGTCCCGGGGCGATATGCTGATTGTAGATTTTCTGGTGCAGGTTATCCGGGGTCAGCAGCATGACGATTTCCGCCGCTTTGGCTGCCTCTGCGACCGAAGTCACCTTAACGCCATCAGCCTCAGCTCTCGCCTTGCTCTTACTACCTTCCTGAAGTCCCACAATCACCTCGTAGCCATTGTCCTTAAGGTTCAGTGATTGACCACGGCCCTGGTTGCCGTAGCCGATAACGGCGATCACCTTACCCTTCAATAAATTTAGATTCGCGTCTTTTTCGTAGTATACCTTAACCATGTCCCTTTTTTACTTTACCCCCTTTATTTTTTTGCGTCTATTTAATCCGCACCAATCAAAACGAAGGCCACAATTACAATAAGTTATACCTTGCTTTTCTGGTTTTTAACGGTTTTTCTTCAACACGCAACTGGCTGGGACTCCCTCTCAGCATAGCGATACTACCTGTTCTGGCCACTTCTTTTATGCCAAAGCTGCGCAGTAAATTCAGTAAAGAATCCAGCTTATCTTCATCGCCGGTAATCTCGATAGTCAGAGAATCAGCCGCCACATCGACAATACTGGCACGGAAGATATCGGCGATCTCAATTATCTCACTGCGGGTTGAAGAAGTTGCCCTCACTTTTATCAGTGCCAGTTCTCGCACCGTAATATTATCGGCCGTAACATCTGTCACTTTGACCACGTTAACCACCTTGCCCAATTGCTTTCTTACCTGCTCCAGGATATCGGCCGAACCGTTAACCACGAGGGTCATGCGTGATAAATTGGGCATTTCACTGTGTCCCACGGCAATGCTTTCAATATTGAAGCCCCGCCTTCGAAACAGGCTCGCCATACGGGTCAATACCCCGGGCTTGTCCTCAACCAGAGCAACCAGAGTGTGCCTCATCTTCGCTAAACGCTATCTCCGAATCCAGTCCAGTCAAATGGTTTTCTTTCTTGCCTCATGTCACGTCTTTTGTGGTGATATCCAGGACCTTTACGACATCGACTATTCTTTCCAGCTGTTTTCGGACCTGGCCCAGGATCACTGCCGAGCCGGAGACCACAATGGCAACCCTGGTCAGACCAGGCCGATCGCCGCCCTCAGCTTCAATGGTTTCCAGAACATTCACGCTGTGAATATTGAAACCACGTCTTCGGAAAACGTTTGCCATCCGGTTCAACACCCCGGGTTTATCCTCTACCAGTGCCAGCAGAATGTGTTTTGTCGGTGTCATTTTGCCACCTTTTTCGAGCCTAAATATTGCTCACTTTCAGTCTCTTTGAATCTGAAATAGCCTTTACCGGCTGCCTGGGCTCCTCCATAATCTCGGCAACCGTTGCCCCAGGCGGGATCATCGGGTAAACGTTTTCTTCCGGCGCCACCATAAAATCGATCAGAAACGGTCCGTGGTGCGCCATCGCCTGTTCGATTGCCGGAGCCACTTCTTCTCTATGCTTGACCCGCAACGCAGGTATATAGTATCCCTCCGCAATTTTGACGAAGTCAGGGCAGGATATCGGTGTGGCTACGTACCGGGCTTTGTAAAACAGCTGCTGCCACTGCCTCACCATCCCCAGATAGCCGTTATTGATAATGGCTATCTTGACCGGTGCCTGCTCCTGAACAATGGTTGCCAGCTCCTGAATGGTCATCTGAAAACTGCCATCGCCATCAATGCACCAGACCGTGGTATCGGGGCAGCCAATTTGAGCACCGAAAGCCGCCGGCAGGCCAAATCCCATCGTACCAAGACCACCGGAAGAAATCAGCGTATTGGGCTTATTGAAAAGGTAATGCTGTGCCGCCCACATCTGATGCTGCCCAACTCCGGTAACAATGATGGCCTCGCCTCTGGTTATTTCATATATCTGACGCACCACATACTGTGGCAGCAACCCATCGTCATCTCTGATGTCGATTGGGTGTTCCCTCCGCCAGTCATCCAGTTGATTGACCCATTCAAGGCGGTCAACAGGGACAATCTGCTTGTTCAGTGCCTGCAAAACCATCTTGACGTCGCCCACGATGGGTATGTCCGCGCGGACGTTCTTGCCAATTTCCGCCGGGTCAATATCAATGTGCACGATATGGGCATGAGGGGCAAAGGCGCTTATCTTTCCCGTTACCCGGTCATCAAATCTCATACCAAGGGCAATAAGCACATCAGAGCTCTCAATGGCATAATTAGCGTAGACCATCCCGTGCATGCCGACCATACCATAGCTGAGAGCATGGCTCTCCGGAAAGCAGCCGACACCCAGCAAGGTGGTCGCTACCGGTATCTGTGCTGTTTCCGCCAGGAGTTTCAGTTCATTGTAGGCTTTTGAGACATTGACCCCCCTGCCGGCAATGATAATGGGACGCTTGGCCTCGTTTATCGCTTTGGCGGCCTTCTTGATTTGTGCGGGATGACCCTGGAGCGTTGGTTTGTAGCCGGGTAAATCCGTTTTTTCTGGATAGTTGAATTCAGCCTGCTCCAGAAATACGTCACGAGGTATGTCGATTAATATGGGCCCGGGACGCCCGGTGTGAGCCAGATGAAAGGTCTCCTTGATTATTGTTGCCAGGTGATTGACATCCATAACCAGGTAGTTATGTTTGGTAATGGGCAATGTTATACCGGTAATGTCTGTTTCCTGAAAGGCGTCACGGCCGATGAAGTCCCTGTGCACCTGACCGGTTACCGCGATTACCGGAACCGAGTCAAGAAAGGCATTGGCAATGCCGGTGACCAGGTTGGTCGCTCCAGGACCGGAGGTGGCAAAGCATACTCCCACCTTTCCCGTCGCCCGTGCATAGCCGTCAGCAGCATGTGCGGCTCCTTGCTCATGGCGTACCAGAATGTGCCGGAGCTGCGGATACTGCGGCAGGGTGTCATACAGAGGAATGACCGCCCCGCCGGGAAAGCCAAAAATAACCTCCACTCCCTCTTTTACCAAACTCTCACATAAAATCTGTGCACCTGTCAGCTTCATGGCAAGCCTCCCTCTAGCCTCCGAAGACAGCTCCGGTACTCGCCGAGCTCACTTTCTCGGCATAATACCTGAGATAACCGGACTTTACTTTCGGTTCAAACGCCGGCAATTGTGCTACACGACGTTTTATTTCTTCATCGGTCAGTTCTACTTCCAGCCTGTAATTCGGAATATCAACGACAATGGTGTCACCTTCTCTCAAAGCGGCAATCGGGCCCTGACCTGCCGCCTCGGGAGAAACATGCCCGATGGCAGCACCACGAGAACCGCCGGAAAAGCGCCCGTCGGTTATAAGGGCGACCTTGTTGTCTATTCCCAGACCGCTCAAAAGAGAGGTGGGTGTCAGCATTTCTCTCATTCCCGGGCCGCCTTTTGGCCCTTCATAGCGAATAACGATCACATCACCCGCTTTTATGGCGCCACCCATAATGGCTTTAGTTGCTTCTTCCTCAGAGTCGAATACCCTGGCCGGCCCACGGTGCGACAGCATTTCAGGGGCCACTGCCGAACGGCGCACCACGGCACCCTTGGGAGCCAGGTTACCAAAGAGTATTGCCAGGCCACCGGTCGTGGCAAACGCATTGTCAATCGGTCGAATTACATCACTGTCCAGAACCTGACTGCCCGCAATATTCTCGGCCAGTGTTCTGCCGGTCGCCGTTTGCAGATTCAGCTTCAACAGTCCTTTTATTTCCTTCATCACTGCCGGTATACCACCGGCATGGTCCAGGTCCTCGATGTGATATTTGGTTTTCTCATCTATATATGCCGGCGACAGCTTGCAAAGGCACGGTGTCTTCTGACTTATCTCATTCACCAGCGTCAGCGGAAAGGCAACGTCTGCCTCGTGGGCGATGGCCATCAGGTGCAGCACCGAGTTGGTGCTGGCACCAAGCGCCATATCGACGGTCAGGGCATTGTAGATGGACTCTTTATTAATCAAATCTCGCGGCCGGACGTTATCCGCCAGCAGTTTCATCACCGTGCGCCCGGCATCCTTTGCCAGACCCAGCCGCCTGGCGTCCACCGCCGGGATAGTGCCATTGCCCGGCAACCCTATTCCCATAACCTCAATCAGGCAGTTCATGGTATTGGCGGTAAACATGCCAGCACAGCTCCCGCAGCCGGGACAGGCAACCTGCTCCAGCTGGTCCAGCTCCTCCTGGCTCATCTTGCCACTGAGAACCTCGCCCACTCCTTCAAATACCGAGATAACGTCAACTTTTCGGCCATCACTGCCAAAGCGGCCGGCCAGCATGGGACCGCCGCTGATGAAGATGGACGGAATATTCAACCTTGCTGCCGCCATGAGCATTCCGGGAACAATCTTGTCACAGTTAGGAATGAAAACAAGGGCATCAAAAGCATGTGCCTCGGCTACCGTTTCCACTGAGTCGGCAATTAACTGTCGGCTGGGCAGGCTGTATTTCATCCCCGCATGGTTCATAACGATGCCGTCACACACGGCAATGGTATTAACCTCAAAGGGGACGCCACCTCCTTCCCGTACTCCCGCTTTTACCGCCTGCGCAATTTCACGCAGATGCATGTGTCCGGGAACAATCTCGCTGAAACTGTTGATAATGCCAACAAACGGCTTGTCCATGTCTGAGCGATTGCAGCCCAGAGCATACAGCAGAGAGCGATGCGGCGCCCTCTCTATCCCTTTCTTAACGACGTCACTTCTCAAATCAAACTCCCCATTTCAGGTTCTTAAAAAAAATAACGGCCACATACGCACGGACCAGATAAACGGGAAAAACGCAGCAGCCCGTATCATAAAATAGCATATAAGAAATTAACTTGTCAAACTCGCGGACGTGTGGTTGGTCACTCCTGTTCCGAGGCGGAGTCTTGAAGCGCCTGTAGAACCTGGCGTATTTCCAGCCAGCTGACCAGCCCCTGCCTCAGTAGCTGGGGTGGGCTGACCGTCAGGTCAACAATCGTGGAGAGTCCGCGTGATAGTATCGGGCCCTGGTCCAGAATCAGAGCCACCTGTTCCATCGCCCCACCAAGCAGATTTATCACTTCCGGTACAGAGTATGGCGTCGGCTGTCCGCTGACATTGGCACTCGTTGCCGTAATGGGCAGTTCGGTCATGGCAGCCAGGTCCAGCATCACTTTATGGTCAGGGATTCTAATGCCGACTGTATCATATCCGGCAACCAGCAATGATGGAACGACTTCTTTTTTGGGCAATACCAGCGTCAAAGCACCAGGCAGGAAACTATGCGCCAGTCGTTCAGCCTCCGGGCTAATACGAGCATACCTTTCCGCCATTTCCAGCGAACTGACCGCCACGTGTATCGGGTTGGAGTAAGCACGTCCCTTGAGATTAAAAACCTTGACGATGGCTTTAGTATCAAGGGCGTTAGCCGCCAGCGCATACCCGGTATCTGTCGGGCATACGATAACAGCCCCCTTGCGGATAAGACGCGCCGCGTGTTTCAGAACCTGTTTCGATGGTTTTTTAGGATTAACCTTTTCGATTTTAGCCTGCATGTTGCACCTCAAGTGGTACATTAGGGATTACGTCAAGAGACAGGTCATCTGACTGACCCCGCATCAGCCTGGCATGGCCGGCCGCCGCAATCATAGCCGCGTTGTCCGTGCACAGCGAGAGGTCGGGGAAATACACTTTGATTCCCCCCCGGTTACAGGTATCCGTGAACATCTCTCTCAACCGTCGATTGGCCGAGACGCCGCCGGTAACACTGACGGCGGATACCTCACGCTGCCTGGCAGCTCGCATTGTCTTGGCCACCAGGACATCCACCACCGCTTCCTGAAAACTGGCGGCAATATCTTCAAGAGGCAGTGCCTCACCACTGGCAAGCTGGTTTTTGAAAGCGTTGATGACGGCCGTTTTCAGACCGCTGAAGCTGAAATAAAACGTTTTCGCCTTCGATAACGGCCGGGGGAAGTTAAAGGCTTTTCTATCGCCCTGAGTGGCCAGGCGGTCGATAACCGGACCTCCCGGAAAACCGAGGTCGAGAAACTTGGCAATCTTGTCAAAAGCCTCACCAGCGGCATCATCAACCGTGCCGCCAAGCAGCTCATACTGGCAGTACCCTCTGATGTATACCAGCAGAGTATGGCCGCCGGACACCGTCAAACAGACATGAGGCAGCGGGATATCAGGATTGCTCAGCAGATTGGCGAAGATATGCCCCTCGATGTGGTGCACTCCGATGAGTGGCACCCGCAACGCGTAGCTGAGCGTCTTGGCTGCCGCCACCCCGACCAGCAGCGAGCCGACCAGTCCCTGTTTGGCCGTTACCGCCACCGCCTCCACATCACGTAAATTTTTGCCTCCGGTATCGAGCGCCTCGTTGATAACGTAGCCGATGAGCTCGGTATGCCGTCGCGCGGCAATCTCCGGCACCACTCCACCGTACTTACGGTGCAGCTCCAGCTGGTTGGCGATGACATTGGACAGCACGGTTCTGCCGTCAGCCACCAGGGCCGCCGACGTTTCATCACAAGAAGTCTCAATACCCAATACCAGCATCCTGATTACCCCTGCTGCGCTGCCTGATTACGTTTTAAATACTTGTTCACAAAAGCCTTTGCCGTTGATTCCTTCAGATATAGCGGCGCCAGTGCCAGCGTATCATCATGCTCTCCGCTTTGCAGGCTAGCCGCCGCCAGCAACGCCACCACCACCCCACTGGGCGCACTTTCCAGCGCTTCAATGGTATTCGATTTGAGCAGTTGACCTATCACGTTCCGGTATTTTGGCACATCCGCCGCCACCAGTACCACGGGTTCTTTTATCATCTCAGCCAGGCCGGGAAGGTCGCCAACGTAGTAATCACCCACCTGATGAACTTTATCATTGCCGCTGCGGTAGAACGCCGCGTATATCGTCTCTCTGGCACCGGCGTCAACAATCGGGCAGATGAGTGTCTGGCAGTCGCGGGCGCCATAGGCAAGCACTTCCAGAGTGGAAATGCCCTTAACTGGTTTGCCCGTGCAATAGGCAAATATCTTACCCACCGTCACCCCTATTCTTATGCCCGTCCAGGAGCCTGGCCCCAGGCCGACACCAAATCCGTCAATATCTTCCAGGCCGAGGTTAGCCTTCTTGAGCACGCCGTCTACATTGAGCATGATTTTTGATAGTGACTCGTGCCTGGTCTCGAAAACGAAATCGGCAAGGACGCGCCCATCATCGACCACACCGATGGCGTTGGCATAACTTGAGGTATCAATACCGAGTACCAGCATCAGCTTTCAAGCCCCTTGAGAAGAGTCCCCAACCTCTCCCCGAAAACGGTGAGTTCTAACCGGCGCCTCTGCGGGGAAAGCACCTCGAACTTCACCTGCAGATAGTCCTCGGGCAGCAGAGGAAGCACTTTCTCCGCCCACTCCAGCACAATGACTCCTGCCTCTGCCCTGGCCAGATAATCGAGCATCCCGATTTCAAATCCATCTTCAATATCACCGATACGGTACAGGTCAACATGATAGACAGGGAGTCTTCCCCGGTACTCATTGACAAAGGCAAAGGTGGGACTGTTGACTTCTTTTCCCGGAATACCCAGACCGCTGCATAAACCCCGGGTGAAAAGCGTTTTGCCGCAACCAAGCTCACCGACCAGAGCAATAACGCTCCCCGCGGTCATTTTTTCCCCCAGTCGCCGGCCAAAACGTAGCGTGGCTGCCGGGCCATTGCTGAAAAAAACATGCATTTTTTTAGCGATTTTCGAAGCTGACATATTCTGAAAGCAACTTGTTATTTCTCTTGACGGTAGTATATCATAATGGTAATCTGGGTTCTATAAAAATGGTAAAGAGGAAGACAAAACCGGCTGCAGACAAGAGTCTCCGCATCGCGACGACGGACGACATTGAAGTCTCCACCTATCTGGAAATTGCCAAAAAGATAGGCGGAGAACAACCGTCGGTGACCGAGGAAGCGGTCTCCGGAGCGGAACGCGAAGCAATCATCGTTATTGATTTTGGCTCCCAGTACAGTATGCTGATTGCCCGCTGCGTGCGTGAGTGTCAGGTTTACTGCGAACTGGTGCCCCATGATGCCCCCTGGGACAAGATAGCCCCGCTCAATCCCCGGGGTTTTATTCTTTCCGGCGGACCCAGGAGTGTTTATGACGCCAATGC